>QMYG01000010.1 GCA_003662535.1 Candidatus Bathyarchaeota archaeon | reverse complement strand
CCTATGGCCTGGGTCCTGGCCAAGCGGGGCCAAGCCAGGGCCTAGGGAGTAGGGGAGCCATGCGTAGCGCTCCCCCGCACAGGGCCCACGCTGGACAGTGAACAGCAACCTCCCTGCCCAGCCCAGCCTCTCTCCTACGGGAGAGAGCACAACGGGGGGTTCAATTCCCCCCAGGGCCACCCTTTACGCTCACTTACTCACAGCCCCTTATCTTCTTACAGGGACGGGGCAAAAAAGGGGGTAGAGGGGGCCTTATCCCAGCCCTCTCATGCCCCGCACATGGCCCTTGAGGGGCTGGACAGATGGGGGTGCTCCTCCAGTCCCAGCCTGGCGCCCGCCCGCCAGGACTGGGTGGCAACCAGGGTGAGGAGGAAAACCCGCTGAAAACCAGGCTTCAGGCGGTGCAGGGAGCCTGGGGAGTAAGCGGTCAATGTGAGGGTTCAAATCCCTCCACCCCCTCGGCTAATGGCCCTAAAGGGCTGGGAGAGTGGAAAAGTGAAAATAGTGGAGAGAGAGGGCCGGGTATATCTAACTGTGCCCGGCCCCGATGGCAAGGACTATGCCATCGGCCAGTTCGGGGCCCCTATACGGCCCCTGCTGGTGGATGGCATGGTTGTATCTGAAGGGGACGGTACAGTCCTCTTCAGATTTCTTGAGAAGTCCATTCCCCTCTAAAGACTGCCTCTAGGGGGGAATGGCATTTTTTGGCCCAGTAACGGGCTGGGAGGTAAAAGATGGAAAAGACTGTTGAGCTGTTGAGCCTGGACGGTAGAAGACAGAGGAGACAGCGCAGAGAAGACTCCTACCTAAAGCACTTTGAAATTCCAGAGAGGATGGCTACCCGTAGGGAGGCGGAGGATTTCCTCCGCGACTACGGGATGATAGTGCACTATGAAAAGCATGGGACGATGCACCACTTCTACTATGTGGGGCTCCCTGTAAGAGAGGGAGACGTAAGAAAGGCCTTTGGCGCTGTTGAGGGGGTCTTCACTGGCGGGGTGTGTAATCTCAACCCAGACACTCAAAGACAGATTGAGCGCAAGGGGTGGAGGGTAATAGACTACGACAGGAAGTGAGCCTGACGTGCCCTCTGCCCCCTTTTTTGGCCCAACAGGGCTGGGAGGAATCGCATGAAGGAGGAAGTAATAGAGGAATGCCTAAAGGAGCTCCTCACAGCCGTTGACAAAGCCTCTAGGAGGCTGGTTGGTAAGAGCGCAGAAGAGCTCCTCTCGGAGATATACCCCCCTCTGTAAGCTGAAGGGGGGTTGTGCTTTTTTTGGCCCGCAGGGCTGGGAGGAAGCGAATGGCAAGGCGAAAGAAGGTTGACGGAATGTACCTCAACCGCAGAAAGGTTGAGGTAGTGCATGTGCTGGACGCCGTGGAGAAGGCGTCCCTGGAGACCTTCCCCAACTCCGAGAAGGAGGTCCAGGAGCTGAAGGAGAGGCTCTACGACCACCTTTTCGGGGAGTGGAGCATAGACGACGACGGAGTGCTGGACACCCCGCTTGGCTCCTTTGTCTTTGTCCCCTGCTCCGTGATGGAGGCAGGGGGCTTTTGGAAAGAGGTGGGAGAGGACCTTCACTGCTGACCTCTCCCCCTTCTCTCTCTCTTTTTCTTTTATGGCCCAGAAGGGCTGGGAGGAAGTGGATGGACATAGAGAAGGCGATAGTGAGAGACTGCGAGAGGGTGAAGAAGAAGCTCATTAAGGAGGCCCAGAGGAGAGGCATCTATGAGGACTTCGGCCAGGAAGAGATAAGGGAGCTGGAAAGCAAGTATTTCCAGTACAAGTATTCCCGTGCATACAGGCACATAGATGCCCTGGAGGAGTGGGCCGAGAGCTATACGGGATGACGGGCTGGCGTGCTCCTCACCCTCTCTTTTATGGCCCTTAAGGGCTGGGAGGCAATAGATGAGCGTAAGAGATAAGGTAACCGTGCCTGACCATCTCCCACCAATCCCAGAGGGAGCCGTGGGCATAGCTACTCTCTCCCCTGACCATGCGTGGATAATCATCCACCTTCGGCATGGCCAGGGCACAAGGACAGTAAGAATCCGCAGAAAGGACCTGCGCATGCTGACCGGGGGCCACTATGACACCGTGCCCGTGCTGAAGTGAGGCCCCCGCCTCTCCCTTTTTTATGGCCCATGAGAGGGCTGGGAGGTATGGAATGGAAAAGTACAGGCGCACTTTCTACATGAGGAGAGGCAAGGAGAGATATAGGTTCCGCCTGGAGCTGACAATTGACCAGAAGGAGGGGAAGGACTACAGGACACTGAAGAAGACAAAAGGCTACACAGTGTCTATCTGCGGTGAGCTCTATTATCTCAGCGGTGAACCCGGCCGTCCTGTGACCGTGAGTATGGGACAGATAGACATGGACGCACCCAGGCTCATTAAAGAGGGCTTCGTCCCTCAAAAAGACCTGGTGGAGGTACTGTATCTGTGGAGGAAATGGCACCTGAACGATCTCACCGCTGGCACGTTCTACCAGGAGCTCCTCCTTGACCTGCTGGATGCGGATCGTTCTGACTATGAGGGATGTGTAGAGACCCTGAAAAAGGCGGGATACCACAGCGATAGGGGGTACAAATACGGCCACGGATGGCTCTTCCGCCCCGTGCCGGAGGATGTTGTGAAGAGACTGCGGGAGCTGTTTTCCGAATAGCTCCTCCCCTATTTTTTTATGGCCCTTATGTGGCTGGGAGGAAGCAAATGGACTGTGAAGAGATGGCCAAGGTAGAGTCAACGATTAGAAGGCTAACGAGGGGGAGGCTATGGGGGCATGGAGCGGGCCTTGTTGGACAGCGTGGTGAGAGGACATACTGGGCGAGCCAGGGACGAGAAGCTATGCTGGAGGCATCCGCCTCTGAGATCCGAGAGGCTATTCTAAAGGAGGTTCGCAACCCAGGCGATTTGGGGAGGCCCCCTCAAGTTCCCTCTCCGATAGCAACCTCATGGTACCGCGGGGACTACCTTGAGGAGGTGTTCAAAACCGCTCTGTCCCTTTCCAGGGCTTACAGAGTGGGAGAAATTGCTGTGAGCATGACGGGGACTAATGGGGTTCTCATTGTTGAGATCCCTGAAACTGCTAGGCTTTATCTAGCGCCCTTTATAGAGGTTTAATTCGGACAGGGCGCTTTTCCCCTATTTTTTGGCCCTTACGTGGCTGGGAGGTGAAGAATACGGAGCTGAAGGATTTGCCAGAGGACCTCCGGGAGAAATACCTGGAGGTGAGAAAGAGCGTGAGCGCATCTGTCCAGTGCGACATGGACGACGCACTGGGGAGAGCACGGAACGTGGACGAGTTCAGAGCCCTCCTGGAGGAGTACCTATCCAACCTCATGGGGGAGATAGAGTACGCCATCCAGGAGGTGGTTGGCAAAAGGCTGACGTGGGAAGTCCTGGACTTCCTGTAATCTTTTTTTATGGCCCTTAAGGGCTGGGAGGTGAAAAAGATGGAACGGATCGGAAAATGTATAAGATGCGGGGGGAGACTGTACTACGACTCACAGACAGGGCTAACTTGCACGTGTGATTGCATGTGCAGGGGCCCGTGCCCTATACATCAGCCGTACCAGTATGAACAGTGCGAGCAATAGGGCTCCCCTCTTTATTTTTTTATGGCCCAGACGGGCTGGGGGGTTATGAGTGGACGTGGATAACGTGTTAGTGGAGTGTGCAAAGATATACAACAGGGTGTACCGTGACGCTCTGAGGAGTAGAGACTACTACGACCTCACTAACGAGGAGGAAGATGCCCTGGACAGCCGAGCCAGGGAGGAGATAGAGGCTTATCTTTCCTCCGTGGGCATTCCTCCAGAGGACTATGAGTTTGCGACTGTCCACTGTAACTGCTCCGAGCTCCCGTTTCCACGGGATGAGGAGCGAGTGGGGACAGGTGCAATGAGTGGCCGGGGCGTGGATACCCCCGGCTTGATAGTGAAGGGGAGAAAAGTCTGCCTGCTGTGTGGCAGGTGACCCCCCTTTCTTTCTTTTTTGGCCCTCAAGGGCTGGGAGGTAGGAAAAAGTGAGAGTAAGGAATGAAGACCGGGTTGTGGCCCTTCTCTACTCCGACTGGGGCCATGAGAACACGGAGATGACACCCTCTTCTAGGTACCTGGTGTGTGCAGAGCAGTTCCACAGGGGCCTCAAGGCCCTTCTGAAGAAGAAGTACGGAGACGGCCTAAAGAAATACAGGAAGGACATAGACTGCTACTACACTTCTGCGTTCTTCCAGATAGAGAAGGACGGAAAGGTGAAGACGTTCTACCTGTACGTCCCTGACCACCGCCTTGTTCCCATGGGATACCGGGACGTGCTGTTCCGGGAGGCAAGGGACATGCAGGACTATGCGGGGTATCAGAACAACAACATCCATATCTACAATTTCCCCATGGAGATGTACAGCCTCATAGACTCCTCTTTTGAGGAAGAGGAGGAGTGAGGCTTTTTTTCTTTTTTTGGCCCTCAAGGGCTGGGAGGCAAGGTATGGAAAGGAAAGAGCTAGTGGAGATTCTGAACAAGGCGAGCGCCATCGCCGTCCATGACGACAGGGAGCATGACATGGCCGAGCCCGTGCTCTTCTACAAGCGCCTTCAGGACGGCAGGTGGCAGGAGACCCACAGCCCTCGCAAGGTCTCTGCAGAGGAGGTCGTTACGGAGATCCTGCAGTGGGCTGAAGAGGAAAGGCTTGGGCTGGAGTACCTCTACTCGGAGGACTGTGGTATTGCCCACCTTCTGGGCGTTGCGGACTGAACCTCGCAGGACTGCGGGGCGGTCCCCTTCTCCATTTTTACGGCCCTCAAGGGCAGGGAGACCGTGCACTGTCCCCACGCGTGGGGCCTCCGCCAGCGCAGGCCAGCGACTCGTATCGTACAACGTGACAACGGCCTGCGAGAGCCACCCGTCCTGGTCGGGCCCCACGGGGGTGAGCAGTGATGCGGTCTCCAACCGTGGCCCTTCTAGGGCTGGGAGGTGTAGTGACTGAAGTTCATAATAAGGAGCAAAAAGGACGTGAGGAAGCTGATGGAGTGTGCGAAGGGGGGCTTCGCCAACCTTCGAAACTACGAGGGCTCCTCCTACGGAGGTTTCTACAAGATGTCTGAACGCTACGAGATGGAGTATCTCAACAAGGGCATCTGGCTTGGAGGAGGGTGGGGTGCATGGGTCCACCTCGCCTGGGATTATGAGGACAAGGTGTGGATGCAATGGCTGAAGGCGAGGGGCAGGCCGTCATACACGGTTCCGCGCCCCATATCAGAGGAGGAGGCGATGGCTCTCCTCTGGAAGGACCGGAAGAGCGTGAACAAGCTCTTGAGAGAGGTGGAGTGGGACTGAGCTCCCCCTCCGTTCTATTTTTTTCTACGGCCCGCATGGGCAGGGAGGCTGGCATCTCCTCCTTTTTTGTGCGGACCTTGGTCTTTCCTCCTTTGGGGATGCCAGCTTCGGAGCCTCATGTGGGTGCGGCCCCTAACCAGGCCCACATGTCCCATCCCTACCCTTGACGGGACCTCAGTCTCTTTTTTGGGGTCTCTCCTAGGTATGCAAGACTTGGGTCCCGTCGCTCAATAGGGCCCTTCGGGGCTGGGAGGTGATCTTATAGATGCGGAGAGGCTGATGGAGGCGGTCCTGACCACGCTCCCTCGTGAAAGCAGGGGGCTTCTGTCCTATTTGACCGTCTCGGACGGCTACGTTGAGCGAGAGCCCTATGGGGGATAGTCCCCCGGCTCTCGCATGGCCCAGCAGGGCAGGAGGTGTAAGATGGAGCTTGAGAAGAGGAAGGTCGGGTTGAAGTGGATAGACCCTGAGACTGGCGAGGAGACCGTGGAAGAGCGAGAGGCCTTCATAGACCCGCACCAGACAGGGATGACTGCCCGCATCATGGAGAGAATCTGGCGCCATCAGGTGCTGGAGAGCGTCACGCTCTTTAGATCTGATGGGACCCCGATGACGTGGGGTGCGGAACACCCGGACCAGGATCACGTGAGGATCGTCCCCGCCATCGTGAGGCCCATAGACGTCCTGGAGAGAGATCTCAAGGAGTTCCTGGCGGCGGAAATTAAGACCCTGAAGGGCAGGGTCGTGTATGGCCTCTACCCCCTGGACCCCTTCTACCAGACCCTGAGGGCTCACAACGTAAGGGTCAGCAAGGTGGAGGTGTGCAGGGCCTTCGTGGAGAGTCACAAGGCCTCGGTCCCACGCCTGCACCCTGAGAAGGACAGGGAGATCTCAGGCGAGAGGCCCCTGGTTTTTCTCGTGAAGTATCCGGGTGAGGCGATTGCCTGGCTCTACGTCGTGGCGCCTCACATCTATCTCCACGACATAGAGGGCGGGGCAGTGGCGAAGACCCTCGCCGATGCGATGCAATGAGAGCCTTCTGGGGCTCTCTTTCCCCATTTTTTTGGCCCTAGCGGCTGGGAGGTAAGCGTGTGACGGTAGAGGTGACTGGCAAGGTTGTCAAGAAGGGGCGGATAAAGCTCTATCAGTACGGCCCCTACTCTAGGCCCGTGCACAAGTTCTTCCTAGAGCTCGACACTGGGCACAAGGTCATGGTGGAGGTGAAGGATGACGAGGACCCCCGCTGTAAGGTAGCCGTGGGGGACACCGTGAGGGTCACCTCCATGCAGGACCGGGACGGATGGCTCTCGTGCACTCTGAAGAGGGACTTTGAGATCGTAGACGATGCAGGCCAGCGGAGACTGGCGGAGGAGCGGGAGAGGAGACGGCGGTGGATTCGCGAGCGCAACAGGAAGGCCAGGGAGCACGAGAGGAGGCTTCAGGAGCTTGAGAAGGAGAAGATCGTCGAGCTGATGGGCTTTGGACCCCCTCTGATAGCGAGGAGGGGCCTGAAGGTCCTGGACTTTCTCAGGCACTTCGGCCCGACGGCCCGAGGACGGCCCGGTGTGAGGGGAGACATCTACGACACCCACTGGATCGCACCCACCGGGCTGTGCAGGGGCCCCCTGAGAGACATAAACGACCCCTCCAGGGAGAAGGTGCTGAGAATGCTGACTGAGAAGGGCTTCATCCGGCTCCGCGACGATGGCAAGTACGAGCTGACGGAGAGCGGGAGAGCATTCCACGAGGCTGTGACGGAGGAATACGAAAGATTTCAGAAGTGGTGTGATAGGGAGCGCGAGAGGGCGTTCTACTCCGCCTGACGCTCCCTCTTTTTTGGCCCCATGGGGCAGGGAGAGCGGGTGCCGTGTGGCCCCGCCAGGGTGCGAGACGTTTTTTCTGTGTGTTGTGCCACAGAGCCTTACCTTTTCCCCCGTCCCAAGCACTCTGACCCTGGACGGCGCTCGCTCTCCGCAATCCTTAAGGGGGGGACTGCGTTCTCTTTTTTGTCAATCATGTTTATCATATCCGTAACCGGGACGCAGTCTCCCCGCTCGTTTTGCACTGGCTCCTCCCAGCTACAAAGGACCAGGGCCCTCCACCCCGGGGCGTCTGCGGATACCCCGGGGGGAGATAGGCCGTAGGCCAGGAAGTGAGAGGTGAGATACATGGACGAAATAAGCAGAAAAATAGAAGAGTTCTGCCCGGAGTACCGCCGGGCGGAGAAGGTAGTGAGTGCCGACGGCTGGGAGGTCACGGTGAGGAGATGGGAGAAGAGCACGATTCACTACTCTGACGGAAGCGTCGGATGGTTTGACGCTTCCGCAGAAAGCGAGATCCTCGACGCCTTCTCCCGGGCGACGGGGAAGGAGCGCTTCACAGAGGCGGAGCTCAGAGAGTGGCTCCGCCGGCAGTGAGACTGTGCCCTCCACCCTGGGGTGAGCGGTCCTGCCCTGGGGGGAGAAAGGCCGTGAGGCCGGGAGGTGATGAGCGTGAAGAAGAACGATGTGAGGAAGAACGCCCACGGATACATCGGGTACTTTGGACGGTGCCCTGAATGCGGGTACGAGTCCGAAGACCTGCTGACCGGCGAGTTTTGCCCCCGCTGCGGGGCCCTGCTTTGATAGACAGGCGAAATGGGCTGAAAGGCGAGGGGAGACGTGTTTTGATGGAGCCTTCTTTGCCCTTTCCTCCATGACCGCGTATATCACCACCCCCTCGCCCAGCCCCGCACCTGGGGTGAGCAGTCTCGCCCCGGGTCCGGAAAGGTTGCCAGCAGGGCGAAGTCCCCTTTAACCCTATCCCCACCTCTTTTTGCCTGGCAGCCCCGGAAACCCGGTGCTGAAGGGTGCAGCGATAGTTATATATACCTCCTGCCCCTTTTACCTTTTTACAGAAGGGGCTTGCAGGTGGTCCCAATTTCGGGGGTGATCAGATTGCGTGTGAGTTTGGAATACGTAGCCAGGAAGGCAGGCGTGCCTCTCAACAAGGCCGCCGCCTTGATGGATGTTGTGAGTGAAGTGATGAGGGAGGAGCTTCGGAAGTCTCTCGAGAGCCCTCTTCTGCGTAGCTATCCCAGCCCTGGTGACATAGCCAGGAGCCTGGCCAATCGCATGTCCGACAGGGGCTACTCCGCTGAGGACATCAAGTCTGCGCAGGCCCTTCTTAAGGTGTTGATCTCCGCGTCTGAGAGGTTCTCACCGCCCCCACAGCCGGTCCTGACTGCGGGAATGTGTGAGTCATGCAGGCACATGCACTGCGACACCTACGACCCTTCGCCCAGCGGAGTCGCCCTCGGTCCGGGCTCCATTACGGACTGCGGTTGCGACATCGAGGATGAGGTGTACGAGAAGCTGGAGAGCCTAGGCAGGCCGGATGACGTCAGCGAGGTGGGGCGCTTCGTCCCGTGCCCCCTGTGGGAGCCGAGGCTGCCTGAGTACTGCGAGAGGCATGGCACTTGGTACGACCCGGAGGAGGGCTGCCTGATGTGCTTCAGGGAGGCCATTCGGGAGACCTCCTCTAAGTCCGGCAAGGGGGTGTAGTGATGAAAATAGGAGTGTTTAAGATGGCAGATGAAAACGTGACGGCGGAGATCCACCGCCGGCGACGGTATGACCTGCTGGGCTGCCAGGCTTTTTCCTACCACCTCAAGCTGACCAAGGAGAGCTATAAGGGGTGGGAGCCCGTCCCACCGCCAATTACGTTCTCCGTACTGTATGGGGTGGACGGCGAGAATGTCATCTACAACCCCTCCCAGGAGGAGAAGCTGGACATCGCAATTCACTTCATCTGCGACACCCACGTCTTCGGCGTGGAGAAACTCTCTGAACGTAGCCGCAAGCTTTACAACTTCGTCCATCGCGTCATGAAGGAAGAGCTTCAGCAGTTCTACAAGGTGGAGCCCCTCCACTACGCAGTGTGGTGGGATGAGAGGGGCAGGATCTACGTGGTCCACTAACAGGAGGCGATGAAATGAAACTTGTTGACCCTTGGAAGATGGAGGAGAACGTGGAGAAGGTGTATGAGGCATACGAGCGGATAGTCCCTGCGGTGTGGGCCCTCCTCGCAGATGGGGAGTGGTGGGAGGAGATTGAGCCCTACCATGAGGGGTGCCGAGACTGTGCTAAGAGGGCCTTTAGGACCCTGTCCAAGACCGACCACAGAATGCTGGAGTACCTTGCCTCCGGCATTGTGATGTGGTCAAATTTCTTCTTCCCGGAGCGGCGTGTGGTGGTCTTCCGCATAAAGTGGGACAACATGTGGCGGACCTACACTGCACTCGTCTCGCACGAGGGGCGGAAGCGTATCGAGGAGAGGGCCCACACGGAGATACTGTTGGAGAGAGTAGTGGACATGTCGACCAACGTGGACATGACAATCAGGTACCTCGCTCAAATCGTGCTGGACACGGTCTACGAGCTTAAGGAGCCCGAGGGAGCCCCCGCAGTGAGGCTCAACGTGAGGAGAGCGGAGCCCCCCAAGGTGGTGGTGGATGACCTCATGGAAGGGCTCCTATCTAACGACTCTGACACGGAGGGATCACAATGATGTGGGGACACTGCAGAAGGTGCGGGGCCTACGCCTCGCTGAATCCCTACCCGGACAGCCTTTTCTATCGCCTGTGCTTTGCGTGCCAGATGAGGGCCATGAGGGTCCAGCATAGGCCCTACGCTGACGTTCCGGCCAATACTTACGAGCCAAGTAGTGTGTAGGAGGTGACGCAGATGAGAATGAAGGTAAGAAGGGATTGGATAGAGATCGAGCCTGAGGATGAGGAGGATGAGGCCTACATAGAGCACGTGCTGGGAGACCACCCCGTCGTGGAGCGGGTGAACGTGCACGGGCTCTCAAGCCTCGCCTACCTCAAGATACGAAAGAGGGACCCTGTCGAGAGGGCGAGGGACCTGCTGGGGCCCCCTGCAGGAGCGGACCTGCTCAAGTCCGTGAGGACGCCAGAGTGGGAGGAGTCTGGCAGCGCCACCTACGTGCCTGTCGAGCTGGTCCAGTCGACGGAGCCGGAGCAGCCTGAGCTCCTAGAGTGCCCCAAGTGCGGCCTGAGATGGGTCTACGACGGCCACGGCAAGAAGTGGGCGACCTGCCCCAGGTGTAGCCGCCCCGTCAAGCTCGGAGGGGCTCAGAGCAAGGAGAGGGCAAAATGAGAGAGCGCATGGAGATCCGAGGCGGCTTCGGTGCCGAGGGCACTACGGACCCCGACATGAAGTGCCCAACCTGTGGCCACAGGGGCCTGATCATCAAGAAGACATGCAGGCCCCGCAGGAGCCGTGACGGGGGCATTCGCCAGACCACCTGGTACGTCTGCCCCGAGTGCGGCAGGAAGACCTACCATGACAGGAGGTTGTAGGAATGAGGAGGTCAGAGAAAGAGCACCCGAAAGCCCGGCAGCTCTACGTCCCAGTCCGGGATCTTCTCGAGCTGCCATATCTCCGAAAGGCGAGGGCTATCTACACTAGCAGCTCACCGGGGCGGTTCAACCCGAAAAGACCTCACTTCGGCAACCAGGCACTCATTGCTGCGACCGTCTGGCGCCGCCTGCCTTGTGGACCCGGCGATTACTGCTGGGTAACAGATATCTTCTGGTTGAAGGACTATGACCCGCCGTTCTCCTATGAGGTCTACAATGGAGACCACAGACCGAGTGAGGCGGTGGACCCGATCGAGGTCCTGTGGGCACTTGGGAT
>QMYG01000009.1 GCA_003662535.1 Candidatus Bathyarchaeota archaeon | reverse complement strand
GACACGATGGCTAGGGTTACCTACGTTATTGTGCAGTTGTATCCTGTTCAGTATGTGCCTGCCGAGGGTAAGGTCTACGTCGCTGAGGAGCTGAAAATATCTGTTGGGTATGAGGGTGAGCCTGAAACTCCCGTTCACGTGGCCGACCTGCTCATAATAACTGGCCCCCAGTTCCTGAACCAGTCCATAGAGCTGGCTAGGTATAGGAATTCGACTGGAATTAGGACTCTGGTTCTCACTACGGACTGGATTTACGCCAACTACGAGGGAGTGGACGAGCAGGAGCGCATCAGAAACTGCATAAAGGACTTCGTGGAGAGGTTCGGGATAAACTATGTGCTTCTCTTCGGAGACCACGAGGTCGTCCCAGCTAGGCTCGCCTACATCCCAGACGGAGCCTACGACGGCACAGACATAGACGGAGTAGACGTAGAAACAGACCTCTACTATGCGGACCTACAATACAGCTGGGACGACAACGGGGACGGGAAGTGGGGGGACCTCCGCAGGGACAGGATAGACGGAATACCAGACATCTTCGTAGGTAGACTGCCAGCCAGCACGCCAGAGGAGGCTGAAACCCTAGTGGACAAAATAATTGGATACGAGACGACCACATCCATAGACCTAGACTGGTTCAGGACAATAACGCTTGCAGGGACAGACCCCTTCGGCCCAGAAGGCGCTGAGGGAGAAATAATCAAGGACTACGTGGAGCAGAACTTCGTCTGGCCCGACTTCAACGTCGTTAAGCTCTACGAGACGCAAGGAACCCTCTGCAAGGAGACCGTGAAAGAAAAGATAGACGCTGGGTGCGGAATCTTCAACCACGTCGGGCACGGAGACATCACCGTGTGGAAGCTCCCCGGGCGGTGGAGATACTACACTGTAAGCGATGCGAGGAGCCAGACCAACGGCTACAAACTGCCCGTGATCACCACGCTCTCCTGCCTGACGGCTAGGTTCTCCGACGCCGACTGCCTAGCAGAGGCCTTCGTCCTCAACCCTAACGGAGGAGCCATCGCATACCTAGGCTCGACGAGGGTTGCATGGGGCTACGTTGGCGAATACGCCACGGTCGGGCTTGGAGGGGAGATGGACTTGAGGCTCTGTAAGGCCTTCTTCGACGGAAAGCGCGAGCTCGGCAGGCTTTGGGCGCAGGCCATAACCGAGTACGTGGAAAACCACGACCTACACACGAGGTATGACGAGCAGTTCTACCTAGACTGGAAGACCGTAGCCGAGTATGGGGCGCCACTCGGAGACCCAACGCTCCTCATCGGGGGTCGGGGGGCTCCAGCGTCCATAGCGGTTCACGCCGTAGATAAGAGCGGAGACCCCGTGGAGGGCCTAACAATAAAGCTCTACACGGAGCAGGGCTACACTCTAGGGGCGGAGAAGACGAACTCGACAGGATGGGCTGTCTTCCCGTCGATAGTGAAGGGGAACTACACGATATACGCATACAAGGACGGCATTCAAGTAGCTAGGCACGTCGTTTCGGTAGCCGAGGAGAGGAAAACGGTGGAGCTGGTCTGCGGCCTCTACGACTACACCTTCGAGGTGGTAGACGGAGACGGAGAACCGGTGGTAAACGCAAACATCACCATATACCTAAACGGGCAAGGCTACGCATCAGCTGTTACAGACCTGAAGGGCAAAGCCGTAGTGGAGGACCTCCCACCAGCAACCTATCAGGTCAGCGTCAAATACCACAAGGTAGACGTATACAACGGGACAATCACGGTCTCTGAGCAGGAAATCGCCGCAGAATCCCCGAAGCTAACTCTACCGGCGAAAATCTACGACCTGAAGCTCAGATGCGTAGATGCTGGAGGCTACGGCGTGGGGGGTGTCTTCCTATACCTAGCTGGGCCAACAGACTACCCTTGGATGAGGGTAACAGACGATTCCGGCTGGGCTGAGTTCGTGAACCTTCCCTCCGCGAACTACACCTGTAGCATCGTTTATGAGGGTGTGGAGCTGGAGACGGACTTCATCCAGCTTCTGGAGGGAGACGAGCTGAAGATAGAGGAGCTTGAGCTATATCCGATAGTTTTTCAGGTTCTCGACGGCGGGTGGGAGCCTATACCCTCGGCCAAGATAAGCGTCTACCACCAGAACGGAACCCTAGTCTGCGAGAAAACCACGAACTCCACAGGCTGGGCCATTTTCCCAGGCCTCTTCACAGGCAACTACAGTTATACAGCCGTCTGGAAGGGAGTTCGGGTGGGCGGCGGAAACCTAACCCTAGAAAGGAGCGAGTCGGTCAGGCTCATAGCCACAGTCTACGACCTAACCCTAACCTTCAAGGAGCTGGACGGCGAACCCGTCTCAAACGTCTACCTAGAGCTCTCCAACTCCACAGGCGTGGTCTTGAGGCGTTGGGTCGAGGACAGCAGCACCTCCATAGAGAACCTCATTGAGGGGGTCTACTCCTACAGGATTTACTATCTGGGCGAGGAGGTCTCCTCGAGCAGCTTCAACCTGACGGAGCAGGCTCAGCTCGTTGAGGCTTTGTGCAGCCTCTACGACTGGGAGCTGACCCTGCTCGACGAGAACGGGGAACCCCTACCAGACGCTAGGGTAGAGCTTTACCTGTGGAACGGGACGCTCTACGCAAACTGCACGACAAACAGCGACGGGACAGCGAGATTCGACAACCTACCGCCCCAAGAATACGAGGTAAGGGCTGCATGGCAGGGCGTAGAAGTTGCTTCAGCAAGGCTTAGGCTGGAGGCGGAGGAACAGACCAGCCAGCTAGGCTGCAGCGTCTACGACCTGTCCGTGAGGGTTGTGGATCAGGAGGGTGCTCCGATAGTGGGTGCGAATGTTACGCTGACCTGGCCTAACGGGACGGCTGTGGTTGCGGCTACGGATGAGGAGGGGGTAGCTGTCTTCAGGAGGCTTCCAGCTACGACCTACGGTCTGAAGGTAGAGGCTGAGAACTACAACTCCTACGAGGGGGCTGTGGATTTGCATGCGGCGAGAAGCTTTGAGGCCTGCCTTGAGGAGAAGCCGCAGAAGAAAATACCCGTTATCCCGCTGCTAGGCGAAAAAACAGTTCAGTTGGGCATAGTCGCAGGCGCCATAGTAATTATCGCCATAGTTCTGATGCTCACGTAGCGTGGAAAATGTAAAATCCAGCCCCGACAATCTCTTTTTTGGTGCCTCCCATGGAAGTGTTTGAGGCGATTAAGGGGAGAAGAAGCGTCAGAGCCTACACAGACGAGGAAGTCCCAGACGAGGCCATCGAGAAAATTCTCGACGCAGCTAGGTGGGCACCCTCGGCTGGCAACCCGCAGTCTTGGGAGTTCGTTGTCGTGCGAGACCCAGAGGCTAAGCGTAGACTGGCCGAGGCCGCTTGGGGCCAGCGCTTCATCGCCCGTGCGCCAGTCGTCATAGTGGTTTGCGCAAACCAAAAGAGGTCGGCTAGGGGCTATGGGGAGAGGGGCGCCAGCCTCTACTGCATTCAGGATGCTGCAGCCGCAACCCAAAACATGCTCTTGGCGGCCTATGCGCTCGGGCTTGGAACCTGCTGGGTCGGCGCCTTCGACGAGCGGAGGGTCGCCGAGGTCATAAATGCGCCTTCGGGGGTTAGGCCCGTGGCTATCATCCCCGTCGGGCGTCCAGCCGAGAGGCCTAGGCCTCCCTCGAGGCTGTCTTTAGATAAGGTTGTTCATTACGAGAGCTTCTAGGCGGGTGAAGAGGCGGGGCGGGAATATGTTTTTTAGTATAGATTCAACACTTTTACATTGGTTGAGAGGGCCTTGAGTGCCGCCAACCTGCTGTTCAAGATCGTTCTCATCGGGGATGGAGGCGTCGGCAAGACAAGCCTGAGGAGGCGCTTCATGGGAGAGGCTTTCACAACGAAGTATATTGAAACGATAGGCGCAGACTTCGCAGTCAAGGAGCTAACGGCGAGCAATGGCACACAGATACGCTTCCAAATCTGGGACTTGGCTGGTCAGCCGAGGTTTAGGGCTGTCCGTGAGGGCTTCTATAAGGGTTCCAGAGGGGCGCTCCTAGTCTACGACGTAACGAAGGGTGAAACCTATAATAATGTGCCTATCTGGGCTGAGGAGCTGCGTAAGAACGTGGCTGTTATGCCGCCTATCGTGCTGGTCGGGAACAAGATTGACCTGAGGGTTGGTGAGGGCGTCTACGTAACCCCTGACTACGGGGAGATGATGCGGGAATACCTAGAGAGGAGATACGAGGTTCCCGTCTACTTCATAGAGACCTCTGCGAAGACTGGTGAGAACATTCAGAAGGCCTTTTACATGCTTGCTGAGATGATACTGACCCAGCGGAGGCTTGCCTAGCCCCCTCCTGTTCGTGGGAAAAGACCGGTATTTTTGCTTCTCTGCTTGGTCGTGCGGACAACGGTTTCTGAAGGGACGATAAGTTATTAAATTTTTGTTGGAGTGTTTGCTTTTATGGGTAGGCCTATGGCTGAGGGGGAGGCTGAGCTTCGTATAGGCATATTCGTCTGCGAGTGCGGAGGCAACATCGGAGACGTTGTGGACGTGAAGGCCGTATGCGACGAGGCGAGGAAGTGGGAAAACGTCGTTGTTGCAAAAAACCACAGATACTTATGCTCAAAGCCAGCTCAAGACATGATTGTTGAAGCCATAAAGAAGTTTAACCTGAACAGGGTTGTTGTTGCCTCCTGCACACCACGAATGCACCTAGTTACCTTTCAGGAAGTCCTAAAGAGGGCTGGACTAAACCCCTACCTACTCGAGTTCGTGAATATTAGGGAGCAGTGCTCTTGGGTTCACGGCCCAAAGAAGTCTGAGGAGGCCACTAGGAAGGCTGTCAGCCTTGTTCGTGGAGGCTACGAGAGGAGCTTCAAGCTCGAACCCCTAGAGCCTTACAGCGAGGAATGCTCTAGGGATGTGCTCGTCATCGGGGGTGGAATCGCAGGGGTTACGGCTTCTCTTGAGCTTGGGGACATGGGTTACCACGTCTACCTAGTGGAGAGGCAGCCGAGCATAGGCGGGCACATGGCGAAGCTCACTAAGGTCTTCCCCACCCTAGACTGCGCCCAGTGCATCCTAACGCCGAAACTGGCGGAGGCAGGTAGGCACCCGAACATAACTCTGCTCACCTACGCAGAGGTCGAGGACGTGAAGGGCAGGCCAGGAAACTACGAAGTAACCGTCTACCTGAAGCCGAGGGGCGTAGACGTGGAGAAGTGCAGGGCGTGTGGAGCCTGCTCCAAAGTCTGCCCAGTAACCTGCAAAAACGAGTTCGAGGAGGGCAGGGCAACCCGTAAAGCAGCCTACCTGATGTTCCCACAGGCAGTCCCCAACGCCTACGTCATAGACTTCGAGCACTGCACGAAATGCGGAAAATGCGCAGAAATATGCCCAGCTGGAGCCATAAACCTAGAGGACGAGGGTAAGAGGATAACCCTGCGTGTAGGCGCAATAATCGCCGCAACGGGCTACGAGGTCTTCGACCCAACCCCGATAGAGGAGTACGGCTACGGAGTCTACCCAGACGTAATAACGATGATGGAGCTGGAGAGGCTCACATCCCTCTTCGGGCCGACAGGAGGCTACGTAAAACGCTTCAGCGACGGAGGCGAAGTAAAGAAAATAGCCATAGTCCTCTGTGCAGGCTCAAGGGACAGGCACAGGTTCGTGCCCTACTGCAGCAGAATCTGCTGCATGTACTCGATAAAGCAGGCTGTCCTGCTGAAGGAGCAATACGGCATCCAGCCTTGGATATTCTACACGGATATTAGGGCGGCTGGGAGGGGCTACGAGGAGCTTTACTGGAGGGCCCAGAAGGAGGGCGTCGTCTTCGTTAGGGGTAAGGTTTCTGAGGTCTGGAGGAACGCCAAGACCAACAGGCTTGTCGTCAGGGCTGAGGACACGCTTACTGGGAGGGTTATCGAGGAGGAGTTCGACATGGTGGCCCTGGCTACTGCGATGGTTCCGCCTCCAGGCCTAGACAAGCTGGCTGAAAAGCTTGGCATACCCCTCGGGGAGGACGGCTTCATACAGGAGAAGCACCCCAAGCTCGGGCCGGTAGACTCGCTTAGAACGGGCATATACGCCTGCGGCTGCGCCCTCGGCCCCAAAGACGTGAGGGACACGGTCTCAGACGCACTCGGAGCCGCAAGCAGGGTAGCGGCGCTACTCGGCAAAGGAATAATCACGACAAGTCCAGAAAAAGCCTACGTGAAACCCGAGCTCTGCGACGGATGCGGCGTCTGCGTAGACGTTTGCCCTGCAGCCGCCATAACTCTGTCAAGTAAGGCTAAAGTTAACCCCTTCATGTGCACTGGCTGCGGAGCCTGCGTACCAGTCTGCCCGAAGGAGGCAATAGACTTCAAGAACACGACTTGGGAGCAGCTTGTGGCCCAGATGAGGGGTCTGATGCACGGTAAGGCCCCAGACGAGGTTCGCCTAGTCGCCTTCGTGGACAACACAATCGCCTACACTGGGGTAGACTTCCTAGGCCTGGACAGGACGAACTACCCATACGAGGTAAGGGTTGTAAAGCTGCCGTCCACAGCGATGCTCAGCCTGAAGCACATGCTCGCCGCCTTCGCATTAGGAGCCGACGGAATAATCGTGATAGAAGGCGAGAAGCACATAGGCGAAGAAATAACTAGCAAACGCATAGAAGAAATCTTAAACCAGCTGGACGAAATGGGCATAGAGAGCTTCAGAGTATGGTACAGCCTAGTGGAGCTGCCAGCCTACAAGCGTATAGCGAGCATATTCAGGGAGCACACAGAAGCGGTGAAAGACCTAGGCCCAATACCGGAAGAAACGAGGGAAAAGCTCAGGCAAGAATTAAAACTGTAAACTTATCAACCCCCTTACTCTTTAAAGCTTAGCCCAGCCCCTATTTGATTGCATATCTCAGCTGTGCTTTATCAAAACTGTATTAAACGTTTCACGCTTTCTATCTTTTGGTGTTTTGAGTTGCGCAAGGTTGCCGTTATAGGCGTTGGGATGAGCAGGTTCGGCGTCAGAACAGATGCAAACCTCGTGGAGCTGAGCTTCGAGGCTGTGAAGCCAGCCCTAGAGGACGCTGGAGTCGAGCCGAAGGACATAGAGTATGTGCCAGTCGGCACAGTAGGCTTCTGGTATGAGGAGCCACTGCCAGCAGTAGTCATCGCAGAATACAACGGCCTAACAACCAAGGGTCTTGTTCGGTGTGAAGCCGCCTGCGCCAGCGGAAGCTCAGCCCTCCTCACAGGCTACACAATGATTGCCAGCGGGCTCGCCGACCTCTGCTTGGTGATTGGCATTGAGAAGATGCGTGAAATCGACACGAGGATGGTTATGGAGCTTATCGGAAGGGCTGGCTACTACATGTGGGAGTTCGAGAACTTCGGCATGACCTTCCCAGCCTACTATGCGATGCACGCCACAGCCCACATGGCGAAGTACGGCACAACCGAGGAAGACCTAGCGATGGTCGCCGTGAAAAACCACAAGTATGGGGCGCTAAACCCCTATGCGCACTTCCAGAAAGCGATAACGCTCGACGAGGCTCTGTCCTCACCGATGATCGCCTGGCCCCTCAAGCTCTACGACTGCTGTCCGATAAGCGATGGTGCAGCGGCTGTTGTCCTTGCGTCTGAGGACAAGGTTAAGGAGCTGGGCGTGGACACGCCTGTGTGGATTGCCGGCGTGGGCTACTCCTCGGACACGGCGAACCTGAGCAAGAGGGTGGACTATGTTGGTCTACGCTCCTCAGTGATTGCGGCTAGGCAGGCCTACAAGATGGCTGGCGTCGGCCCAGAAGACCTAGACGTGGCAACAGTGCACGACTGCTTCACCATAGCCGAGATAATGGCCTACGAGGACATAGGACTATGCAAGAAGGGCGAAGGGGCAACCCTCATCCGTGAGGGGCAGACCGAAATCGGGGGAAAAATCCCAGTGAACTTAGACGGGGGCCTAAAGGCGAAGGGGCACCCAATCGGGGCGACAGGCGTGGCTATGGCTGTGGAGCTTGTGAAGCAGCTGCGTGAGTCCGCAGAGAAGGGGAGGCAGGCTCCGATGAAGAACTACATAGCCCTAGCCCACAACGTCGGGGGCACAGGACACTACTGCTACGTAACGATTTTCAGGAGGTGAAAAGGCGATGAGCATGCCAAGCATAAGGACCAGGCCCCTAACAATATACTACGATGTGCCCATAGCTAGGACTGAGAAGTTCTGGAACGGCATAAAGGAGGGCAAAATCTACGCAACGAAGTGCAAGAAGTGTGGGACGCTATACTTCCCGCCTGTGGCCGACTGCGCTAACTGCTTCTCCTCGGACATGGAGTGGGTTGAGCTGAGCGGCGAGGGGGAGGTGGAGACGTTCACGCATATAATTGTCAGGCCTGCGAGCTTCGCAGACGAGCCGCCCTACACGGTTGCAATCGCAAGGCTGAAGGAGGGTGTTCGGGTTCTTGCGTGGCTGACTGGCGCCAAGAAGACGGAGATAAAGGTCGGTATGCCCGTCAAGTTGGAGGCGAAGGTTACCCCTGAGGGAAGGCTTACATACGAATTTAAACCACTCAAGTAATCGGAGGTTTGGCTTATGGCCGTGGAGCAGATAAAGAAGGTCGTTGTGGTTGGCGCAGGCGCCATGGGGCACGGAATCGCTCAGGTCTGCGCCATGAAGGGCTACGAGGTCGGCCTCATAGACATCAGCGACGAAATACTCCAAAAAGCGATGGACAAGATTAAGTGGAGCCTGAACAAGTTCGCCGAGAAGAGGAGAATAAAGCCAGAGGACGTAGACGTAATCCTAGGCAGGATAACCCCGTCTACCTCCTACGAGGACGTATGCAAAGACGCAGACTTCGCCGTAGAGGCAGCCCCAGAGAAAATAGACCTGAAAAAGAAGATTTTCGCAAAGCTTGACGAGACTATGCCAGAACATGCAATACTGACAACAAACACGTCTAGCTTGAGCATCACGGAGATAGGTAGGGCCACACGCCGCCCAGAGAAGGTTGCTGGCATGCACTTCTTTAACCCACCCCAGCTCATGCCCCTCATCGAGGTGATTAGGGGTGAGGACACGAACGACGAGACCTTGAACGTTGTTGTCGAGCTTTCTAAGAAGCTTGGGAAGACCCCTGTCGTTTGTAGGAAGGATGTGCGTGGCTTCATCGTGAACCGCATACTCATGCCCATCTTCGGAGACGCCTTCTGGGCCTACTACAAGGGAGAGGTGAAAATAGAGGAGGTAGACTCGGCTATAAAGTATAAGGCTGGCCTGCCGATGGGCATCTTTGAGCTGGCAGACTACATCGGCTTGGACATAATCCACGACGTGGGTAAGGTCATGTATGAGGCGTATGGTGAAAGGGCTAGCCCCTGCCCGCTCGTGGAGCAGATGGTGAAGGAGGGCCGCTTAGGCCAAAAGGCTGGAAGGGGCTTCTACGACTGGAGCAAGGGTAGGCCACGCATACCCTTCGAGCTGCTGGAGGAATACGACGTGAACAGGACTTATGCTGTTGCCGCAAATGAGGCCGCCTTCCTCGTTCAGGACGACGTGGCGGACCCGAAGGACATAGACACAGCTATGAAGCTCGGCACGGGCTGGCCCTCAGGCCCCTGCGAGATGGCTGACAAGATAGGGCTGGACGTTCTCCTAAACAAGCTCAAGGAACTACACGCAAAATACAACTTAGAACTCTACAGGCCCTGCCCCCTCCTAGAGGAATACGTCTCGAAGGGCTGGACTGGGAAGAAGGCTGGCAGAGGCTTCTACCAATACTAAGCTCTAAAACAACATCCACCCTCCATTTTTCCCCTCTTGAGACAAGACAAAATAGTAAAGAGAAGAGGGGGAGCTTTGTGGCTTTACGCAAAGCGCCTCAAGTAGACTGTAAGTGCGTCCTTCTAGCTCTTAGCCTCTGGCGAGAGCCCCCTCTATTGGGTGTTTTGGGTAGTCCTTCACGGACTGGTAGACGATGAAGGTCTCGGTCTTCCTCACCATCTTCAGCGAGTGTATCTCCATGAGTAGGTTTTTGAGTTCGTCTATGTCCCTAACTAGAACGTCGAGGAGAACGTCGAAGCGTCCGAGAAGCAGGTGTATAGCCGATATTTGCGGATATTTCCTCAACAGTTTCTCCGACTCCTCCCGAACCTCTCTCGAGGGCTCAGCGACAATGAGTATGTAGGCTCTGAGGTTCAGCCCCAGACTTCTCGGGTTCACCTCCACCGTGAAGCCCTTAATCACCCCACGCTTCTTCAACGACTGAATCCTGTTATAGATTGCCTGACGGCTCAAGCCATACTTCTTCCCAAGCTCTGCGTAGGGGGCACGCCCGTCCATGAGCAGGTCTAGGAGTAGCTTCCTGTCCAGTTCGTCCAGCCTCTCCACAGCCACCACCACTTGCGTTTGTCAAACAAACACCACTTAAAATTTATTAATTGTCCCTGTTAGTTGGTTGCTGGTATGTCATCGGTAGACATATTCGGGAACCTAGTAGACCCTGAGGTGGGCTATGCCCGGGGCAGAATACTCTCGTGTAGGGGGGACGAGGTCAGGAGGCGGGTTTGGGCCTTCCAACTGATGGAGGAGTGGCTCCAGAGAAGCGGCTACGTCTACGACCTCTCCAACGTGCTGACGGCCTACAGGCTCAGAGACCTAGCCACATATAAGGAGGGCCTTCAAATTCTGGACGAAATAAGGAGACTAGCCAAAAGAAAGCTTGGATTACGCTTGCTCAGGCTGAACGGCCAAATACAGATTCCAGCCGACGAAATTCTGCTCTTAGCTATGTCGAGGGCGAACATCGGTTACACCGAAGTCGTTCCGGTAGAGGCCTCCTCAGCCCTCTCAAACCTGCTAATCATGCACTACGGAATACTCACCACACCCTCTCTGGGCCGCCCGGGAATAGAACCCTCCATACGAATAGACTCCACCTCCCCAGACCTGCTGGAAGTGAATGCAAACCTAGTGGTAGACGCTCTGGACGACTGCCTAGACAGGCTCGCCGAAGCCATAGAAGACGTCTACATAATCGGAGAACTAATCTTGGGACACCTACTAAAGGACATTCTCGTTTAAACTCATCCAATTTTCAGGAACCTCGCAAAACGTATAAAGAGGCTTAAGGAATAGGTTGCCGATTAGTCGGCGTGAAAGTTATTAGCATTGTCAAACAACTTTTAGGGAGAAAATGGGTGCGGAGACCAGGCCATCGCTTTTAGTGGCGCTTATCAGCACCTTTGCGGCGTTACATGCTGTTCTGGCCGCCATACCGGGGGTTTGGAGGAGCCTAGCCGTCGTAGCGGTTCCGCTTGAGGGGGTGCTTCTCGGGCCGAGGGCTGGGTTTCTAGCGGCGCTCATAGGAGCGGCTGGGGGGAGAATCCTAAGGCCCAGAGCGGGGATAGACCCTGTTTTCGGCATAGCGGAGCCTGTTGGGGCGCTCGTGTCGGGTTTGGCGTTTAAGGGAAAACAACTACAGGTTTTCGCCATCTACGGAGCGCTGCTCCTAGCATATTTCCTGCATCCAGTAGGTAGACGCCTACCAGCTTGGTGCCTCTGGGACATCTACATAGCCTTTGCGGCAATACCGCTGACAGGCCCAACGGCGAGGAGGCTGCGTCAAAGCAGAGGCAACCCGAAGGCGCTGATGCCCTCCGTTGTTCTGTCCTCCTTTATAG
>QMYG01000008.1 GCA_003662535.1 Candidatus Bathyarchaeota archaeon | reverse complement strand
GGGTTGTGGTCGTCAGCATAACCGAGGGCGAATATATGATATTGAAGCACCCGATGATCTTTCGGGACGCCGACGTGATAGTCATTAATAAGGTGGACTTGGCCCAGGCGATGGGAGTAGACCCGGAAAAGCTCGTTGGAGACGCCCTACAGATTAATCCAAGAGCTAAGGTCGTTAAGGCGGCGCTTAGGGACGGGGCTGGCGTAGACGAGGTGATTCAGGCACTCGGCCTGTAAAAGCGTGATGGGGGTGCGTAAAGGCTTGGGTAAAGACCTATCTAGGGAGGCCGCTAAGCTCCGGGTCAGGTTGGAGGATTACCTGCAGGAGGTAGACGAGCTAAAGAAGCGAATCGACCAGTGTCTAGAAAAGCTTGAGGAGCTATCACGCCTAGTGGAGGGCGGGGCTTCAGAGGATAAAATAAGAGAGGCTTGCATAAACGCCTTTGAGGCTCTCTCCGAAGCGATGAGGGCTAATGCTGAGGCCCTCCACGAGGGCAGCCACCTTCTAGAGTCCTATGCGGCGCTGATGTTAGAGGTTGCTAGGTCTCAAAAAAGGTGAGGAAGGAGGTTAGGCGAATCCAGCTCTCTTCAGGAGCAGGCTCCACTCCCTGTCTATTCCCTCTTGTATCCGTCTTAGGAGTTCTTCCTTCCTTTCAGGCTTGAAGAGGTGTGCGAACCTCCCCTGAGGCTTCAGATACTCCTCTACGGGCTTCTTCATCTCCGGCCTTCTGGCTATGGCCTCGCTCGGCCCAGACAGCTTGTAGACTGGGTGGCCGTCCTCCCACCAGGCCTCCCACAGCGGGAACAGGCAGGTCTGAACAGCCAGCCTAGCCAGCTTAATGCCCATGTTCGTCGGGAACCTCCAACCCCTCGTGCAGGGAGCAATTACGTGCAGGAATGCTGGCCCCTCAGCCTCCAAACCCCTACGAACCTTCTTTATCAGGTCTAGCGGATATGCAGGTGAAGCCGTAGCCACGTAGGCAGCCCTATGCTCGACAACAATGTGCGCAATCGGCTTCTTCCACTGAGGCTTCCCGGGAATCACCTTGCCCGCAGGGCTGGTCGTCGTCCAGGCGCAGTAGGGTGTTCCGCCGCTGCGCTGGATTCCAGTGTTCATGTAGGCTTCGTTGTCGTAGAGCACGTATAGGAGGTCGTGCCCCCTCTCTAGGATGCCTGAGAGAGCCTGAAAGCCTATGTCGTAGGTTCCGCCGTCCCCGCCGAAGGCGATGATGTCCACGTGCTCGTATTTCAGGGCGCCCCTCCTCTTCATCGCCTTCAGCGCCGACTCTATGCCCGAGGCTGTTGCCGCCACGTTCTCGAAGGCGTTGTGTATCCATGGGACACGCCAAGCCGTGTAGGGTAGGATTGTTGTGGCTACCTCTAAGCATCCTGTGGCTGTGGCTACGATTGTTGGGCCTCTGGTCGCCTTCATCACCATTCTGGCTACGGACGCCGAGACGCAGCCGGCGCACATTCTGTGTCCTGGCGCCAGAAGGTCGGGCTTTGCGGCTAAGTCCTTCAGCGTTAGCTTTTCTTCGCCCATTCTCTTCCCACCTCCCCCCTTTACTCCCTGAGCCCCACATACCTTATGGGCTCGGCTACTCGTCCCCGGTCGGCGTTTCTCTTCACGTCTCTGGCTACGTCTTCGAGCAGCTTTATCGGCATGTCTCTTCCGCCTAGGCCGTAGATGTAGTCTGATATGAGCGGCCTACTTTCTTCGTCGTAGAAGAGGGAGCGCATCTCCATGAAGAGTGGCCCTCCGTAGGCTCCGAAGCTCATCGCCCTGTCTAGGACGCCTATCGCCTTGACGTGGCTCAGGCTCTTCAGGAGTTCCTCCCTTGGGAAGGGCCTGAAGCTTCTTATGCGTATTAGGCCTATTTTCATGCCCTCCTGCCTCAGCCTGTCTACCACGATCTTTGCTGTTCCCATCGTGCTTCCAAGCCCGATGAGGGCGACTTCTGCGTCCTCGAGCCTGTAGGGGTGTATGAGTCCGTAGGTTCTACCGCTTATTCCGCCGTATTCCCTGCCAACCTCCTCGATGACACGCTTAGCCTTCTCCATAGCCTCAGCCTGCTGCCTCTTATACTCGAAATAATGCGTGTACATGCCGAAGGCTCCGAGCGTCAGGGGGTTCTCTGGGTCGAGAACCAGCGGAACCTCCTTGTATTCGTGCCCAACAACCCTTATGTAGCGTCTTTGGCCTACGAAGCGCTTAACCACGTCGTCCGGGAGGACCCTCACGCTCTCCAGCGTGTGGGAGAGGACGAAGCCGTCCAGCGTAACCATGACTGGGAGCTGCACGTCTGGGTGTTCCGCTATTCTCCATGCTTGTATGGTTGTGTCGTAGGCTTCTTGGCTGTTTTCGCAGTAGAGCTGTATCCAGCCTGAGTCCCTTGCTCCCATCGTGTCTGAGTGGTCGCAGTGTATGTTTATGGGTGCGCTGAGCGCCCTGTTCACCACAGCCATGACGATTGGTAGACGCATGCTGGCGGCTATGTAGAGTATCTCCCACATGAGCGCCAGGCCTTGGCTGGCCGTCGCCGTGAACGCCCTAGCGCCTGCGGCGGCCGCCCCGACGCACGTTGAGAGGGCTGAGTGCTCAGATTCTACGGGCACAAACTCCGTGTTTACTAGGCCGTCCGCCACGTATTCCGAGAACCTCTCCACGATGATTGTCTGGGGCGTAATCGGGTAAGCTGCAACTATGTCTGGGTCTACCTGCTTCACTGCGTAGGCTACTGCCTCGTCTCCCGTCAGCCCCATAACTTCCTGCTTAGCAACACCTAACTCCATCCCGCTCACCTCTCAGGAACCATCTCAATCGCCTTGACGGGGCACTCCTCGGCGCAGATTCCGCAGCCCTTACAGAAGTCGTAGTCTACCTTAGCCTTCTCGTTCACTAGGGATATTGCCCCGTCGGGGCAGAAGAAGTGGCAGAGGGCGCAGCCTGTGCACTTCTCCTCATTAACTATCGGCCTAAAAGACCTCCAGTCTCCAGTCTTCGACTCTGTGGACGGGCGGTAAGCCACACCCGCCACAGGAATTTCTCTCCAACCAGCCATCTCACTAATTTTTATGCTCATTCCGGAACCGCCTCCTCATAGGCTTTTCTAATCACGGACGCATTCTTTTCACCCATTTCCCCGCCGAACCTCTCCCTAGTTACTGCGAGGAGAGAGTCCAGCGAAACCACGTTCGTCGCCTTGAGTATGGCTCCGAGCATGGCTGTGTTGGTTATCGGCCTGCCGATTACTTCGAGGGCTAGGCGTGTTGCGTTCACAGTCCACAGCTTCCCCCTACTCGTGCCTAAAACCTCCCTAACCTTTGACGGGGGGTCTTGCGTGTTCACGACCATGACTGTTTCGTCCTTTATTCCCTCGACAACCTTTGGGCCTAGCAGTGTTGGGTCTAGGACTGCCACTATGTCTGGGTTGTAGACCATGCAGTGCACGTCTATGGGTTTGTCGCTGATTCTGGCGAAGGCAAGTATTGGTGCGCCCCCACGCTCGGGGCCGAAGAAGGGGAAGCTCTGGCTGTATTTGCCTTCACGGAGCGCCGCCATCGCTAGGAGGTTCGTAGCCGTCCAAGCTCCTTGGCCTCCTCTACCGTGAAGCCTAATCTCGACAAGTTCAGGCATTTTCCGTCCCTCCTTAAAGAGGTAGATTCATACACATATAAGCTTGATTTTATTATTCGCCCTGCCGAAGCACCTCCGTTTTCCTAAGCACTTTCAAGGATTTTATGGCGTCCACAGCATCCTTCACCGCTTGAAGCACGTCCTCCCTATACTCACCAGCCACCACAACCAACAGTATCGGGTCCCCCACACTAAGTCTACCCATAACTAGGTGTATTCGCACATCTATGACGCCCCACCTGCCTTCGAGCCTCGCGGCCAAGTGCCTAAGCAACTTCTCAACTTCGTCTCTGTCCCCCTCCACCAAGAAGCTCTCCACTTCACGTCCATCCTCAGACACGCCACGCACAATCCCCAAGTATAGGGCTATGCATCCAGCCTCGTCGAGTTCAGGATTTTCCCTCACAGAAGCTATAACCTGACCTATGGGCAGGTCCACCGGCCCCTCATATATTTTTACATCCCACATGCACGTTCACCACTAATCACGCTTCACCTTCTCCAAAACTCGAATTTCTTTAATGATTGTTGTTGGGTATTGTCCAAGCTCGTCTTTTTCGTGCTTCTTCGTCATGTCCCATATCGTGAGCAGGGCGACTGCGGCAGCTGTCAGGGCCTCCATCTCTACGCCCGTCTTGCCTAAGCTATGAACCTCAGCCCTCACAACGACCTCGCACCCCTCTATACGAAAGTCTACCTTCACATTGGTTATCGGAATTGGGTGGCAGAGCGGGATGAGTTCAGGAGTCCTCTTTGCTGCTAGTATTGCGGCTATCTGTGCGGCAATAAGCGGGTCTCCCTTCTCTATCTGACCAGATTTTATCCTCTCAATCGTTTCCTCCTTAAGCTTGATTCTACCCTCCGCAACAGCACTACGGTAAACATCAGGCTTTCCTGCGATCTCCACCATGCGTATCTCACGGGGCAAGCTCGTTCACCTCTGACGGGTGGTAAAGTAGGGTTTTCTCAGCATTATAGCCTTTATGAATATCTGCTTGAGTTGCTCCTCGTCTGCGCCTCTCCTGAGAGGCGTGAGTATGTCTACGAGGTTGTCGTTTCTTAGGAGGCAGGGCTTGAGTTTGCCATCTGAGGTTAGCCTAATTCTCGTGCAGTTGGCGCAGAACTCCGTGTTGTGCATGGGTCGAACAACCTCCACCTCCGCCCCATTTGGGAGAAAATATTTCCTCCTATGGTGCATCCTCCTGACCACAACCCTCACAGCCATCCGCCTTAGCTTTTCCTCTATCGGCTTAGGGTCTACATGATACCTCGTAAACACGTCGTTTCCTACGGATGGAGCTGAAACCAGCTCTATTATCTGGAGGATGACGCCAGCCTTAGATGCAAAGTCCACCATATCCCAAACCTCATCCTCATTTACACCCCTAAGCAGGAGCATGTTCAGCTTTACAGGATTTAACCCCGCATCAACGGCGCTCCTAATCCCGTCTAAAACCCTGTCGAGAAACGGATGCCCAGTAATTTCCTCATATTTCGTTGGGTTTAGCGTGTCCAAACTTATATTTACCCTGTTTAGGCCTGCTTCCGTCAGCTTTTCCGCCATGCTGGGCAAGAGGATTCCGTTAGTCGTCATAGATACTTCCTGAATGCCCTCAATCTGGCTGATTTTATGCACTACTTCTATTATGTCCTCTCTCAGTAGAGGTTCTCCTCCAGTGAGCTTTATCTTCCTAATTCCCAGCTTAGAAGCCACACGAACAATGGTGGCTACCTCATCCGCAGTCATCTCGGTGGGGCGTGTTGTCCCCGTCTGCCCCTCCCTATGGCAGTAAAAACAATTCAGGTTGCACCTCTGCGTGAGAGATATGCGGAGATTCGTTACGGGCCTTCCGTAGGGGTCTCGTATCAAGGCTTCCACTCCCCCCTAAACAGGTAGACTTTCACCCGCTCGCCGCTCTCTAGGAACTTCACGTCTTCTGGGATTTCCACGTAGCCGTCTGCTAGGGCTAGGGCTGTGATTGCGCCCGAAGCCTTCAGTATTGGATGGGCGACGAGCTGTTCCTGCCCTTTCTCCAGCCTTACAGGTATGGTCGTTAGGCGACCGCTCGCAGGCATAACCCTGCCAGCCAAAACAGCCTCAACAAAACGCCTCCGCACTGGTGGTAGACCAGCCATAGCCCTCAGAACCGGCGCAACAAAGTTGTAGAACGCAACGAGTGCGGACATAGGGTTTCCGGGCAAACAAAAAATGGGCTTTCCATCCGCTACGCCGATGATTGTTGGCTTTCCGGGCTTCATCCTCACGCCATCTACGATGACCCCCGGCTTCCCAAGCCTATTCACGATGCTTCGCATGATGTCTGTGGCGCCGACGGAGGTCGCCCCAGAAGCAACAACCACATCCGCCATTTCTAGGCCTTTACGCATCGTATTCTCCATCTTCTCCACGCTATCCTCAACGATTCCAAGGAATTCTGGACGCCCACCGCATTCGAGAACGGATGCGTAGAGCGTTATCCAGTTCACATCGTAGATTTTCCCCGACGTTAGGGGCTTTCCGGGCTCAACCAGCTCTTGGCCTGTGGATAGAATTGCGACCTTCGGCTTTAGGTAGACTTTTACTCTGGCTATTCCGAGTGCTGAGAGGACCCCGAGCTCCCTTGCGGTTAGCCTTGTTCCCTCCTTGAGCAGGAGTTCACCCCTCTTTATGTCGTGCCCCCTCTCCATGACGTTTTCTCCTGTCGTTACAGCCCTTAATGCGAGTATTTCGTTGGGTGTGCTTCCGGTTCTTGTCCATTCGAGGGGGAGAACTGCGTCTGAGCCTTCTGGGAGGGCTGACCCCGTCGCAACGGCCATGGCTTGGCCTGTCTCTAGGCGTGTGGCTGGCATCTTCCCGACCTCAACAGAGCCGACGACCCTGAGGCTTTTCGGGTTCGTCTCCGAGGCTCCGAAGGTGTCTTTAGCTTTGACTGCGTAGCCGTCCATAGTCGCCCTGTGGAAGGGCGGCACGTCTACCGAAGCCCTCACATCCTCTGCGAGGACGCGGCCAAAAGCGGACCTAAGCTCCACCTCCTCAACTCCCAGAGCAGCGAGCTTCACGTATCTCCTAATTCGCTGGAGAGCTTCATCCCTCGAGATAAGCCTCCTAAACACGCTACCCGCCCCCAACCAGCTCGTGCGGCGTGTAGAGGTAGACGGTTACCTGTTCGCCCTCTTCTAGGCCTTCCCTGTCCTCAGGAACGACGACGAAGCCTTGGCTTCGAGTCATCGTGGATAGTATGCCTGAGCCTGTTACTTGCAGCGGTTCAGCCCAGAACTGTCCGTCTTTTCTGTAAAGCCTGACTCGGACGTGGCTTCTGTTTCCAAGCCTCGAGGGAACCCTAGCGGCTAGTCTCGCCCTGACGCAGGGGAGGAACTCCGTCCTGAAGCCGGCGAGCCTCCTGATGACGGGCCTAGCGAAGAGGTGGAAGGCGATGAGGCAGGCTGCTGGAGGCCCTGGAAGGGAAACTACGGGCTTTCCTTCGTAGATGGAGAGTGCAACTGGGCTTCCAGGCCTAATAGCAACCCCGTGAACCAGAATTTTTGCGCCTAGAAGCCTCAAAGCCTCAATCGTTATGTCCGACTTGCCCACAGAAACCCCGCCGGTCGTTATGGCCATGTGTGCGCCTTTCATGCCCTCTTTGAGCCTTTCAGCCACAAGCTCAGCCTCGTCTCCAACAATCCCCCAGTCCTGTGCGTCTCCCCCGCAACGCTCTACGAGGCACCTCACCATCGGCCTGTCTATGTCTACCACTCTACCTAAGCCTGCTGGGCTTTGGCTGAAAGGCTCCACAAGCTCCGAGCCGACGGAGAGAATCCCTACCTTCGGCTTCACATAAACCTTCACAGAGTCCTTCCCAATGAGGCAAAGTAGGCCGATGTCTTGGGGCCTCAGAAACTGGCCACGCCTGAGAACAACCTCTCCACTTCGCACGTCGGAGCCAGCACGATTCACATTGCGCCAAGGGGAAACAGGCTGATAGACTAGGATGGAGCCCCCCACAACGCTGGCGTGCTCAACAATCAGAACTGCATCAGCACCGTCGGGAAGCATGGCGCCAGTGGAGATTTCAGCCGCCTCCCCAGGCCCAACCTCAAAACCGGGCTTTTCACCCATTTCAACTCTGCCCACGAGCCTCAACTTTCTGGGTTTATCGAGCTTGGCTCCGAAGGTGTCCTCAGACCTCACGGCGTAGCCGTCCATCGCCGCCCTATTAAAGGCTGGAACATCGACAGGCGAAACCACGTCCTCAGCTAGTATCCTGCCGAGGCATTCGTCCCAGCGGACAGCCTCTACGCCTACTGGGCCGAAGCGGCCAGAGGCTATAAAGCTTTTCAGGGCTTCTCCTACAGGCGTCAGCCTCTTAAAGCCCCTCCAGCGGACCTCCAAGCCTGCGAAGCCCCCGTGCGAGCGATATGCATGAAATAACTCATCGATAACAAATTTATAACCTTGCCCAAAATAGACAGCAAAACGGACAAAACAGGTAGACAGCCTGAGAAAGGCGGAAAACATATCCTTCACAAAGCTCCACATAGCCTGTTGGTGCAGCACTTGAGCATACCACACATGCACAAGGAAAAGGCGCCAAAACGCCTAAAATTCTACATAGCAGTGGTCAGCACATCCAGATACAAGCTCAAAAAGGAGGGAAAACCAGTAAACGACGTGTCAGGATACCTGATGCAGAGATACCTAGCAGAAGCAGGACAAGAACTCGTAGCAAGAAAAATCATACCAGACGACAAGAAGGCAATCGAAGAAGCCATCAACGAGGCCTTCAACCTAGACGCAGACGTGATAGTCCTGTCGGGCGGGACTGGAATCTCACCCGACGACATAACAATAGAGGTTGTTGAGCCGCTCCTAGAGAAGAAACTGCCGGGCTTCGGGGAGCTTTTCAGGCTTTTAAGCTATGAGGAGATTGGCTCCTCCGCCATAATGACTAGGTGTGTTGCGGGAATAAGGCGAGGTAGAGCTATTTTCTGCATACCCGGCTCCCCAGACGCTGTGAGGCTGGCCTTCGAGAAGCTGATACTGCCGGAGATAGGCCACATAATCGCTATGGCTAGAGGTGGGCATGAGAATAAGGGATTTAAGGGTGTAGCCCCACAAAGGCATGGGTGAAAAACGCATGAGCATGGAGGACCTGATTCAGAAGTTCCTCGACAAACGCAACGTATTCGCAGTTGTAGGGGCGTCAAGAAACCCTGAGAAATACGGACACCAAGTCTTCAAAGACCTAATGAAGGCAGGATACAAAGTCTACCCAATAAACCCAAACGCAGACGAAATTCTAGGCGTAAAATGCTACCCAAGCCTGAAAGACCTACCAGAAAAGCCAGACGTCATAGACTTGGTGGTTCCGCCACAAATAACAGAGAAAGTCATCAGGGAATGTAAGGAACTCGGAATCAAAATGATTTGGATGCAGCCCGGCTCGGAGTCGGAGGATGCGATAAAGTTCTGCAAAGAAAATGGAATGGACGTTGTTCACGGCGTCTGCGTTATGATTGAGCGGAGAAAGCTCTAGGAGAGCCACTTCCTAATCATGCCTTCGAGCGGAGGGCGACCAACGGCGCCAATCATCCTGTCCACTGGCCTGCCGTTCTTGAAGAGCATGAAAGTTGGTATGCTCATTATGCCAAACTTGCCAGCAATCTCCGGGCTCTCATCTACGTTCACCTTTGCTACGTAAAGTCTACCTGCGTAGTCTCTGGCAAGCTCCTCGACCACAGGCGCCATCATTAGGCATGGTGCGCACCAAGCCGCCCAAAAATCGACAAGAACAGGCTTATCCGCATTGGCGATAAAGCTGTCGAAATTTGCAGAGTTCAGCTCCACGATTTTCCCTTCAGCTGCGGGGTTCTCGCTGGCAGGTGTAGCCCTCCGCCTAGAACTGCGCATCATCTCACGCATCTTTCTCTGCAGTATCCTCTCCAACTCCTCATCTCTCTCCATAACGGCACTCCCTCCCGGAAAATTACCAATGATGCTCGTGTTCATGCCCCACATGATGCCTACCGGGACAGGCCTCATCCATAGACATAGGCTTAAGAGTTCCGGAGACAAACTCCCTAATAGCTTCCCTAACACTAGAAGCTGTCGTTATGTAGGCTTTAATCCCGTACTCCTGTAGTATGGCTAGCGCCCTTCTGCCGAGGCCCATCGAGAGAATACACTTCACCCCGAGGTTTACAAGCATCTCAGCTGGTGAAAGAGCTCCGCCGAAGTGGAAGCTCCTGTTTGGGACAACGTCCACTCCCCTAATTTCTCCATCTTCAATATCCACTATGGTGAAGACCTCGCACCTTCCGAAGTGGGGGAAGACTTGAGCGTCGAGTCCTCCGGGAGAGTAGCTTGGAATCGCAACTCTCATGCTAGCACCACCCTCAAAGCCTGAAAACTAAGATTTTAACCTTCCGATTTATGCTTCGACTCAACGGTGGATAAAATGCGGTCTGTGATTTCTTTGAAGGCCTTGGCGGCTGGAGAGTCGGGGTGGCGAACTACGAAGGGGACTCCCGCATCTGAATCCTCACAAATCCTCGGGTCTATCGGGATTTTACCCAAGAAAGGCACATTCAACTCTCTGGAAATCTTCTCCCCACCACCAGAACCAAATATGTCTATTTCAGCCCCGCACTTGGGGCAGACGAAGCCGCTCATATTCTCAATAATACCTATCACTGGAACACCAAGCTGCCTCGAAAAGGTTACAGCCTTCTTAACGACTATCTGAGAAACCTCGGAGGGAATTGTAACTATGACCACGCCGTCCATGTCCGGGAGCAGCTGCATTATGCTTAGCGGCTCGTCCCCCGTGCCCGGCGGCAGGTCTGCTAGCAGGTAGTCTAATGGGCCCCAGACTATGTCTGAGAGGAACTGGCTTATGGCTCTCATTTTTAGGGGGCCACGCCAGATTACAGGCGTCTCCTCGCTGGGGAGCAGGAAATCCATGGAAACTACACGGATTCCAAGTGGGCCAACAGCTGGAAAGATTCCCGGAGGGCCAGCGGTAAGCCTGCTTCCGCTTATACCAAACATTTTAGGGACGCTTGGGCCGTGTATGTCTGCGTCTAAAACTCCTACCGAGCGTCCCCGCTGGGCGAGCGCCGCGGCGAGGTTTACTGTAACCATGGTTTTTCCTACGCCTCCCTTTCCGCTTATCACTGCTATTTTGTGCTTTATCTTTGCCATTCTCATCTCGATTAGTCGCCTATCTATAGCTGGCTTCTTCTGTTGTGTCTTTTTCTCTTCTGGGCAGTCTTTAGCTTGGGTGCAGGCGTCGCACTGTCCGTTGCATTCTGGGGCGCTCATTCCATCACCACTCGAAGTTAGGTTTTCCTAATTAGCTTTACCTTCCTCCCAGACTGGAAGCCAAAATTTTGGGGGAACTGTGAAGAGTTTTACCGCATTTTAGAGCTGTCTACCTACCCACGTTTTATCGGAATTAGACAGAGAAACTTCAACGTGGTGCTACCCGTGTTTCTGAACTGGTGGGTTTCGTTAGGCGGGACGAAGACCACATCTCCGGGGCCTATCGGCTTTTCCCCCTCCTCGCTTACAACAACCCCTTTCCCCTCCAACACGTAGACCTCGTGCTCCCATGGGTGGGAGTGTAACGGAGAGTAGCCGTCTGGCTCTACCTCGAAGTATCTCATGGCGAAGTTCTCGGCGCCTATTTTCTCGGTTATGAGCCACCTGACGTAGACGCCCTTAGCACCCTGCTCCTTCGCCTCCTCAGCCTCAACCTCAGTGTAGTGAAACACCTTCACCATAACCAGCACACCAAAATGCACTCCGTGCCATGAATAAATAAGATTTTGCGTCAGGGCTTAAAGAAAGTTTAATTGCGGCTTTAGCCAAATATGCTTTGGGTATAAAATGGTGAATTAGGCTTGATAAGCCGGAGCGTTGAGGACTATTTAGAGGCAATTTATGAGCTGGTTTGTGAGAAGGGCTACGCAAGAACCCGTGATATTGCATCCAAGCTCGGCGTGAAGCCCCCAAGCGTAACGGAGATGCTTCAGAAGATGGGTAGGCAGGGGCTTATCATCTATAAGCGGTATCACGAGGTTCAGCTCACAGAGAAGGGAGAGAAGCTGGCTAAGAGCGTGATAAAGCGTCACAGGCTTCTCAAAGAGTTCCTCATGCTCCTAGGCTTAGACGAGAAGATAGCAGAGGAGGACGCCTGCGAGATGGAGCACATCATACACCCAAAAACTGTGGAAAGGCTAGCCTTATTCATGCAATACTTGAAGAACTCCCCGGTTGCATCGAGGTGGATTGAGGATTTCAGAAGAAAATGCGCAGTTGATGATGTATCTAGGGGTTAGGGATTATTTTTTGATATTGCTAATAAAAATTCTTAAATATTTGGCACGTTTATTAGAAAATTAGGCTTTCCTAACTTAGACGGAGGCCGCACCGTGGCTAGGTGGGCGTGGGGTAGACGCAGGAGAATTCCGAAGGCCCTAGATGGAACCCTAGCAGGGCTGGAGATAGGCGAGCAGGCGGTCATCAGGGAGATAAGGGCGGGCCACGGCGCCCTAAGAAGGCTTGCAGATATGGGCCTAGTCCCCGGCACCGTGGT
>QMYG01000007.1 GCA_003662535.1 Candidatus Bathyarchaeota archaeon | reverse complement strand
TTATTATGATGTCTATTGGGACATCGTTTGGGCCTGTCGGTATCCCGTCTACCACCTGAAGGTCGTGAACTGTGGTTATTATTGGTGTGTCGGGCTTTATTGCTCCGCACTCCAGCAGAATCGCATATTCTAGGTCGCTGTATCCGTGTCCCTTCCCTAGTCGTGCGCCGTCTGGAGAAACGGCAACAGAACCAACAACCTTCAAGTCAATCTCGATGTTCCAAGGCTGGATTTTCCTTCCCCACTGAAAGGCTCCACGTATGGTAGACGCACGTCTAAACGCCTTTTTTGGAATGCGCCTCGGCTCCAAGAGCAGAAGCCCACTCTTCAGCCTCGGGGTCGCCATAACGAGAACCTTTCCATCAATGAGGGCGTTTTCCCTGACGGGCCTCTGCGGGGAGTCTGGATTGCAGAAAACCGTCTCGGCTCTCTGGTATTCTGGCAGCTTTCTTAGACGCTGGGCTGCCAGCTCTGCGCCGACGAAGTTTGGTATACGCCCAAAAACTGGTCTAGGAAACTTAGCTATGTTCTTCTCCTCTAGGAGACTCCAGATTCTCTGGCGGATTCTAGCTTTTTCTATGCTGGACTCTTCCATGCCTTTCTTTCTCTGAATCTTTCCTCCCGGTTCCTATTTGACTGTTACTGATTTGGCGAGGTTTCTTGGTCTGTCTGGGTTTAGGCCCCGTTCTACGGATGTGTAGTAGGCGAGGAGCTGGAGCGGGACGATGTAGGGTATTGGCGTGAGCAGGTCTAGGGGCATGGCTGGGAGCCAGACCACGTCGTCCGCCACCTCAGCCACCTCCACATCTCCCTCCTCGGCCAGGGCGATGATGTTCGCACCAACGTCCCTCAGCAGGTTCATCTCGTCTATCAGGACTTTCCTCGAATTGTTGTTTGGGCAGATGAAGACGGCTATTGTTCCCCCGTCTACGAAGCCGAAGACGTGGTCTTCGAGGCCTGCATACGCAAGCGAGGGAATGTAGGCGATTTCGAGGAGCTTCAGTCTACCCTCCATGGCTGTGGCGTAGTTGATTCCCCTGCCGACGAAGAGGAACTTGTCGCTCCCAGCGTAGCGTTTAGCCAGCTCCATAACCTGCTTCTCCCTAGAGTCAAGTATCTCAGCCGTTATGTCTGGTATGCGCCATAGCCATTCGTGAAGTTCCTCGCCCTCGACGTGGCCAATCTTACCCCTAAGCATTCCGAGCTTTATGGCTAGCTGCGTCAGAACCGAGAGCTGGGAGGTGTAGGTTTTCGTCGCCGCTACGCCGATTTCCGGGCCTGACTGCTGGCAGACGTAGACTCTGGCCAGCCTCGTGAGGGTTGAGCCGACGACGTTCGTGATTCCTAGAATTGTGGCGGCCCTGTCCTTTGCGTAGGAGACAGCACTAAGTGTGTCTGCTGTCTCTCCAGACTGACTAACAGCTAGGACTGTGCTTCCTATTCCAAGCGTGTTTCCATAGTTTTGTATGAACTCAGAGGCGATGACTGGGTGGCTTCCCCTACACGCCAGCTTGGAGAAGAGGTAGGACGTAGCTAGGCAGGCGTGGTAGGAGGTTCCACACGCAACGAGGAAGAGTTCCTGAGCCCTGTCTAGGAACTTCGCCATGAGGTCTAGGTAGACGGGCTGGAGCCTAAGCGTGTCCCTGAGGCACCTAGGCTGTTCGTGTATTTCCTTCAGCATGAAGTGCGGGTAGCCCTGCTTCTCAGCCATGTCCACAGACCAGTCGATGAGCTTCGGCTCCCTGCTCACCAAGCTCCAGTCGTCTATGCGCCTAATCTCGTATCCGCTGTCCGTGAGCACTGCTAATTCGCCGTCCTCCATCACGACGACACGGTTCGTGTAGGGCAGGAAGGCGGGTATGTCGGACGCAAAGTACATGCCGTCCGCCCCGACTCCGAGCACTAGGGGGCTCTCCTTCCTAGCGCAGACGATTCTCTCCTCGCCTGCGCAGAGTATCGCCAAAGCGTAGGAGCCTCTAAGCCTCTTTATCGCCTCTCGGCAGGCCTCAACGAAGCCTAGGCCTCCAGCCATATAATCCTCTACGAGGTGTGCAACAACCTCCGTGTCTGTTTTTGAGGCGAATCTGTGGCCCTTCTCCTCGAGTTCTCTGCGTAGTTCGGCGAAATTCTCGATTATTCCGTTATGAACAACTGCGATGCGGCCCTTACAGTCTAAGTGTGGGTGGGCGTTCACCTGCGTTGGGGCCCCGTGTGTCGCCCACCTAGTATGGCCGACGCCTATTCTGCCGGGGAGGTCGTCTAGGTTTAGTCTGGCGTGAACTTCATCTATGGAGCCGCTGTCCTTCTTCATGTAGATGCGGCCCCTATCCATCGTGGCTACGCCGCAGGAGTCGTAGCCACGATACTCAAGTCTCTTAAGGGAGTCGTGGATGAGAGGGGCAACACTACCAACTTTGAGAATGCACCCAACAATACCGCACATGCCTATTCACTAACTCCCAGCCATACCCCCAAATAAGTTTTAACATTTTTGATAAATCTTGGTTGCGAAAAATAAATCCTAATTCAAAGACATAACCTAAAAACACCGTATGCATGTAATGAAAAAGTCAGACACTTACATCTAATCATGTGGGAGTGGAGGCATTTCTGGAGGATTCAGGCTTCACCTCCTAGGGAAAGAATATCTATGCGCCGTCTACACCATTCGCTTGGAGTTCGCCTTGAACAAAGGCCGACGCACCGCAAACACGGACATTTACAGGCGAGTTGTCAGCCTCTGCAGTAGTTTGGTTAGGCCTGGGAGGATTCTCTCCATATCGCTTCACGGGCTGAGGGCTATGGGCTACGAGGAGCGGGGCCTAGGCCTAGACGTGCTTATGGTCTTAGGCTGGAAGAGGCGTGGGATAGGCAGATACATCAGGCACGTAGACGGGGAAGACGTGCACATCCTAACCGTAGACAGCGGCCTGCTCAAGCTAGACCTTCGTTGGAGCCTGCTTGGGGACTGCCTATCCGAGCGCCTATTTATGCCCTACATACCTCTGGTCGGCGCAGACCTGCTGCGGAAGTGGGAGGTTCGGCTGAAGAAGAGGATAGTGCTGGAAGCTCTCGAGGAGCTGGTTTGGGAGAGTCCCGAACTAGCACACGAACTCCTCATCCACCCAGAATACTTCATCCACGAATACATAAATCGGAGGAGCCTCCTCAGACCCCCAACCTTCCAGCAGTTCCTGAAGATGCTTGCAAAGGATGTGCGTAAAAGAAACATAGACGCAATCATGGCTGGATTCACGCAGGCAATTAAAGAGCTTGCGGATGAGGGCTGGGTTAGGCCCTCAGACAAATACCTGAGGGTTGGTAGACGCTTATTAGCTCGGGGAAGCGGAACCCCAATCCCCCACATGGCGAAGCTAGCCATAAAACGCACAGCTCGCCTCCTAATGAACCTAAACCCTTGGGTTCTGCAGCACCAGCTCTACGAGTGGCTGGTGTGCACCAGAAGGGGAAGACCTGCGGATACACCCCAGCCCTCGAGGCTTGAAGACTCGAGGAGCTACCTCTACTTGGAGGTTGGCTTCGGCCAGGTCTCGCTGTCCGACGACACAACTCTGGAGGGCTTCGTCCGCAGGTTTTATCCAGGCGCAGAGACGCATGTCCAGCGCATAGGCTGGTTCCTCGCCTGCACCTACCTACTCACGCTGGAGAGAAACGGCGAGACGCACAGGGTTGTGGTGAAGAACTTCGGTGAGGAGGAGGGCTTGAAGTGGATTCCAGTTGCATTTTGGGCTTTGGGTGCAAAGAGGTTCGCAATTCTAGGCTGGGCTAGGATGAGGAGGGAATACGTGGCGACGAGGCTGCTTAGGAGGCATGGAGTCCCAGCCCCGGAAATCCTCTACATGAGCCCGAGGAGGCTCCTCCTCTTCAAAGAGTATATCGAGGGGAGAAACTTGGCAGAAATCGTAAAGGAAATTGCCTTGAGGGGGAATCCGACGCAGGAGGAGAGGCTGCTCATGCGGAAGGCAGGTAGGCTCATAGCGAGGATACACCAGCTTGGCATAACTCTGGGGGACTGTAAGCCGGAAAACATCATGGTAGACAGGTCTGGAGAACTGCACATCGTGGATTTGGAGCAGGCGGCTCCAGAGGGGGACTGCGCCTGGGACTTGGCGGAGTTCGTGCATTTCTTGGCGTTCTACACGCCTGTGTCCACAACCCCGCCCTTCCTCCCGCCTGTAGGAACCTTAGCAGAGCTTGCCAAGGAGTTCCTGAAGGGCTACGTGGAGGGCGGCGGCTCAAAAAGCGTGGTGAAAAAGATTTTTTCTCCCAAATACACGAGGGTTCTGACCTTACTTGTGCCCCATTCCACAGGATTGCTTGCTATGCTAAGTAGGAAGTTGGAGGATTAGCTGAATGGTGAAGTTGAGGTTTTTTAGCGGGATTGAGGGGGAGGTTGGCGGAAATCAGATATTGCTGGAGGACGGGGAAACGAAAATACTTCTGGATTTCGGAATAAACTTTGGGAGGTGGAGGAGCTTCTTCAGTTTCCCCCTCTCGAGGCCTAGAGGCGTGGAGGACTACTTTAGGGTGGGCTTGATTCCGAAGGAGCTTAGGGACAGGGAAACAGGGCTCGTCGGAGGGGTAGACGCCTGCATAATCACGCATCCGCACTCAGACCACTATGCAGGCATCTGCGCACTTCCGTCAGGAGAGAACGCCATACCAGTCTACCTCGGACAGGCAACCCACAGAATCCTAAAAGCGAAGCTGGAAAGCAGGCGGAGCGCAGAGGCAAAAGCGATGGCACAGCTAGACTTCAAAACCTACAGGACGGGGGACAGGCTACAAATCGGAGACGTGGAAATAAGGCCCTGGCACGTAGACCACAGCACGCCGGGCGCCTACGTGCTCATCATACACACAACCGGGGGCACCATAGTCTACACAGGAGACTTCAGGCTTCACGGAAGCTTCGGAAAAAAGCTAACGCAGAAGGGCGACCAGTTCTGGCAGAAGCTGGAAGGCGAAGAAATACAGGCCTTAATCTGCGAAGCCACCAACTTCGGAGAGCCGGTAAACCCGATAAGCGAGGAGGAGGTTGAAAGGCTCATGCATAAGTGCGTGGAAGCCTGCCGAGGCCTCGTCATCGTAAACACCTCCACAAGCGACGTAGACAGGCTCAGAACCATCTGCCGAGTAGCAAAGGAAACACAACGCCAAGTCATAGCAACAAAATACTTTTGGCCAGTCCTCGAAGCACTGCAGGAAGACGAAAAGCTCAACGCACCAAAACCCAAGGTAGACGTTATACCCTACGAAGAGGCGGTAGACGAAATAAAGAAGAGGCAAAGCGACTACATACTCCTAACAAGCTTCTACAGGGAGAAAGAAATACTGGAGGTTGAGCCAGTTCCCGGGAGCTACTTCATACTGAGCTCCTCGGAGCCCTTTGAGGAGGAGGGCGAAATAGAGTTTAGCCGCCTGAAGAACTGGCTCAACCTCTTCGGAGTCCCGATTTACCACGTTCATACGTCTGGACATGCGTTTCCGATGCACCTCATGCAGGTGATTGAGGCCTTGTCGCCGAAGCTCCTCTACCCTGTTCATACGGAGGCCCCCCAAGCGTTAGCGAGGATGGCGGAGTCTCTCCCGGGCGTGTGCGCAGTATTGCCCGAGAAGGGCGTGGAGTATAGGCTTTAGGGGCTGTTCTTTCCGTTTATTCTTTTATACTGTTCAGGCACTATTTCCGAAGCGCTGGGGTGTCTGGTTTGTCGCTGCATAGGGTTAGCGAACTGATGGAGAAGCATGGAATCCCGGGCAGAGACCTCTACGAGCTCCCAACCTCAGAGAAGAGGTTTCCAGACGGATGCCACTACCGCATCGAAATCTCCGGGGTCGAGAGGCCCGAGGTCTTGGAGGCGGTCATAGATGAGGCTGAGAAGAGGGATGTGCCAGTCCACCGCCTAATCTCCGTCGTGATGGGTGCAACCCTCCTAGACGACAGGGAGCTGACTAGGTTTGCGGAGATGGCGAGGGACGCAAAGATGGAGGTCATAATGACGCCGGGGCCGAGAAGGGGCTGGGGGCTAGGTAGACAGCTAATAACCCCTGAGGGCGCCTACTCGGGGATTAGGTTTAGGGGCTCGGATAACCTGCGCATCGTGATTGCGGATATCATGCGGTGCATAGAGCTGGGCTTCAGGGGCTTCCTAGTGGTAGACGAGGGGCTCCTCTGGCTCCTGAACGAGATGCGGAAAGCCGGGGACATACCGAAGGACGTTGTGTTTAAGGTCAGCATCTACGCCGGGCACGGAAACCCAGCTGGGGCGAAGGTCCTAGAAATGCTCGGAGCAGACACCTTCAACCCACTAGGAGACCTAACGCTCCCCATGCTCGCCTCAATAAGAAAAGCAGTAAACATACCAATAGACGTGCACGTCATACTGTCCGAATCCTTCGGAGGCTTCAACCGCATCTGGGAAACCCCAGAAATCACCAGAATAGCCGCACCCTGCTACTACAAAATCGAGCCGGGAACAGCGTTAGCCGCAGGCTCTGGCGCAATTTACAGGCCCTGGGTGAGCCCAGACTACCTAGCTTTCCTAGCTAGGGAGAAGGTCAAATACGCCGAGACAATCATCTCGATAATCGAGAAGAACTACCCCGAGGCTAAGCTTTCGGGTGTTGGACCCTCCGACTTGGCCATACCGAAGCCTTAGAGAGGCTACGGCTAACCCTTTTCACCCCCTTTTTCGTCTTTAGCCGCAGGGACTAGACATTAATAAATACTGGTTAGGCTAGGGATTATTGGTGGACATAGTTGGGCACATTCAGGCCTGAAGGAATTTTCCCCGCACTAATCACACCCTTCACCAAGGATGGAACAGGCATAGACGAGGAAGCCCTCAGAAGGCTCGTAGACTACGTGATTGAGGGCGGGGTCTCAGGCTTAGTTCCCTGCGGGACAACGGGAGAATTCGTCTACATGCGTGAAGAGGAACGAAAAAAAGCCCTAGAAATAGTGATAGACCAGGCCAACGGAAAAGTCCCGGTCATCGCTGGAACGGGGTCAAGCTCAACCAAGATGGCGGTTAAGCTTGCTAAGCACGCTGAGGACGCCGGAGCAGACGCCGTCCTCGTGGTTCTGCCCTACTACCTGAGGCCAGCGGATAAGGGCGCCTATCAGCACTTCTACGAGGTCGCCTCCTCCATAGACATAAGCGTCGTCCTCTACAACATTCCACAGTGCACTGGAGGCTTCCTCAGCCGAGAAGTGGTGGAAGACCTCGCAGAAATAAGCAACGTCGTCGCCCTGAAAGACAGCAGCGGGCACCTACCCTACACGCTAGAACTCCTAGACAGGGTTGGGGACAAGATAAACGTGCTCTGCGGACACGACGAAGTAGTCATGCCTGCTTTGGCGGCTGGCGCTAAGGGTGCCATACTCGCCTCAGCGAACATCATCCCAGACATCTGGGTGAGGGTCTACAACGCCATAAAGCGCTGGGACTTAGGCGAGGCGAGGAGGCTTCAGATGCGTGTCCAGAAGCTCGCAAGAATAATAGTCAGGCACGGCGGAGCCATACCAGTGAAGGCCGCCCTAAACATGATGGGGATTAAGGTCGGAAAGACACGCAGACCCCTAGTGAGCGGAGGAAGCCTCAGCTGGGAGGTCAGAGAAGAGCTCAGGCTGGAGCTGGAGAAGCTCGGGAAGCTTGAGGCTGTGGCCCCAGAAAGGAAGGAGAGGCGATTGCTCGAGGAGCTCGGCGTCCCTGTTGGGAGCAGTTTCGCCGTGAGCGTTTGGGAGGGTTCTGCTGGCGAGAGAAGGGAGCGGGTCTCAGTGAGGATTGCCATCGGCTCGAAGGACGGCCCCATCGGCCGCGCTTGGGCTAAGGCCTTCGCCTGCCTCGAGCCTGGCCACGAGGCCCTCCTAGCTGTTTTGGAGCCAAACCTGATGGCTAGACCGCCAACGCTCATCCTACCATCAGTAGAGATTAGGAATATGCGTCAGGCGAGCATGGTTTACGGGCCCGTGCAGGCGGCCATCGCCAGGGCCGTGCAGGACGCCGTGGAGGAGGGCATACTCACGATGGAGTCCATGGAGCGTGATGTCGCCCTCGTGGAAGTGAGCGTAGACCCAGATGCGGTAGACAGGAGAGCCATATACACGAACACCTACGCCGCCGCCATGACGGCCCTGAGGAAGATGAGGCAGTGAGGTGAGAAAGATGGAGAAGAAGTTTCTGCCTAAAGGGGTTATTCCTGCACTGGTAACGCCCTTCAATGCGAAGATGGAGATCGACGAGGAAGCCCTGAGAAGCTTGGTGGACTACGTTATTGAGGCCGGCGTCTCAGCTGTCTCCCCCTGCGGGACGACGGGAGAATTCGTGAACATGACGCCCGAAGAGCGCAAGAAAGTCTACGACATAGTCATAGACCAAGTGAATGGCAGAGTCCCCGTAATCGCCGGGACAGGAGACGCCTCAACCCAGATGGCGATAGAACTCACGAAATACGCAGAAGACGCTGGAGCAGACGCCGCACTCATCGTTACGCCTTTCTACCTGCATGCGATGGACAAGGAGGTCTACGAGCACTACGAACGCATAGCCAGCTCCGTAGACCTACCGATCGTATTATACAATATTCCTCAGGTTACGGGCGTGTGGATTCCTTGGTGGGTTGTCGAGGGCTTGGCTAAGAACATAAGCAACGTTGTTGGGATAAAGGATTCGTCTGGGAACATGCCCTACTTCATGACGCTCATCGAGAAGCTTCACGGCGTGATTTCGCTCATCTGCGGCCACGACGAGATTGCCTCAGCCGCCCTAGCCGCTGGAGCCGACGGTGTGCTTCTGGCCTCTGCGAACATCGTTCCAGACGTGCTTGTGGAGATTTACAGGGCGATTAAGGAGAGGCACGACCTAGACAGGGCGAGGGAGCTTCAGAGGCAGTATCAGACGATTTTCCGCTTCGTTGCCCGCTTCGGCGGCCCCCTGATCGTGAAGCGTGTCCTGTGGATGATGGGTAGGGATGTGGGCAGCGCCAGGAGGCCGCTGATGATTGGTGGCTTCTGCCCCTACGAGGTTGAGGATGAGATGCGTAGGAGGCTGGAGGGCTACGGACGCATACCGAGGAGAACCACAGAATTCGAGCTTGAGCCAGGCCGAATCTTCACGAGCGAATACCCAGCCATACCGTATACGCTGCCGAGAATTACTGGGCTTTTGCTTAGGGTTGGGGAGGCCTTCACCTCCCCGAGCACAGCTGACGTAGCCCACGTAGACTTGATTCTGGGCTCCAAGAACGGCCCAGTCGGCGAGGCCTTCGAGGAGGCCCTGAGGAATCCTAGGCCTGGCCACGAGCCACGCATAGTTCAGCTCAACGGCGTGGAGGTAAAGCCCAGAACCCTGATGGTTCCAACTGTCACTATACGGACTGAGCGCCACGCCAAGCTTGTCTATGGGCCGGCCATGGAGGGTGTTGCTAGGGCGATTGTCGAGGCTGTTGAGAGAGGCCTCATACCAAAGGATATGGTAGACGAGATTGTCATTATCGTGCACGTTTTCGTTCATCCGACCGCCTGCAATCCTACGAGAATAATGCTGAACAACTACAAGGCTGTGAACCACGCCCTGAAGAAGGCTATAGAGTGTAGGCCGACGCTGGGCGAACTAACGGAGCGCAAGGAGTCGGCGAGGCACCCGTTCAGGTACGAGCCTTAGCGAAGCTGAGAATTAAAGAATTAAACCCATATTTTTCCAAGTTTCCCGCTTTTTCCCTGATGGGAAATGCGGAGAAAGCTAGAGGTAGACGGGAAACTGGGTCAAGGTGGAGATTTGGGGGAGGTTCTGGCGAGCCTCGAAATCGGGGACATAGTGGAGGTTCGCTGGCTAGACGCCTCAGAAGCGCTGCAGGGGCTCCCGAAGAGCGACAGGGAATACGACACCCCGGTGGTGAGCCTCGGATACTTCCTAGGAGTGAAGGGTTCTAGGACGAAGCACATAGTCATCGCCAAGGAAATCGTCTTGGACGTTGAGTTCCACTACAACTGCATTCCGTTAGGCATGATTGAGCACATTAGGCTGGTTAGCCGTGGTCAGGTGCGGAAGACCACCATACGGAAGATGGTTTCACGCCTAGAGTCTACGCCTCTCAAGCGGTTGAAGAAGGGGAGGAGGGCTGGATGGCTGAAGCTATAGCGAGCTGGCTTGAGAAAAAGCTGACGAGAAAACTGAGAATCCCAACCCAGCTACTAACGCCCACTGGGAGAAAGACGACAATAATTGTGCTCAAACCGAGCAGAAGGTTCATATACGCAATCATAGTCGCCGTAGTCGCCCTGTCTTTCCTCTTCGTCCTAGAAGCCCTCTACCTACTGCTCTTCGGGGAGCTAAACGACCTAATTCTCAGCGCCATCGTCGCCCTAGCCAGCGGAATCACAGGCTCCTTCCTTGGAAACCTATACTCTTAGGTGGGATGCTGAGCGGATGAAGAGGCTTCCTCCACATTTTAGGGTGCGTGTAGCGAAGAAATACGACGCAACTAGGCGCAAATACAGATTTAACGTTGTTTTTGAGACCGTAGTTGAGCCCAGTAAGCGTGTTGTTGCGGTTTCTGAGGCCTTTGGCCTCGGTTTGGACGAGGAGAGGGGATTCGCAGTCTACAGGGATTTCACTTTGGAGTTTGGGCCTGGGGACGTGGTTTACATCGTTGGTGAGAGCGGCTCTGGCAAGAGCGTTCTTCTCAGGGAGATTCGGCGTGCCTTGGGTGAGGAGGCCGTAGATATGGGTGAGGTAGACGTAGACGTCGCTCGAGACGTTCCCATTGTGGAGACTGTGGGCTGGGACGTGGAGGAAGCCGTCAGGCTTCTGGCTTCTGTGGGACTTGGGGACGCCTTCGTCATGCTTAGGAGCTACGAGCAGCTCAGCGACGGCCAGAAATACAGGTATAGGATGGCGAAGCTCCTAGAGTCTAAGGCTGACTACTGGATTTGCGACGAGTTCTGCTCCCTCTTGGATAGGGACACAGCCCGTGTCGTCGCCTTCAACATGCAGCGCCTAGCCAGAAGGCTTGGGAAATGCCTGATTGTTGCCACCTGCCACAGGGACTTGTTTGAGGACTTGAACCCCAGCGTCTACGTGGAGAAGGGGTTTGGGGCTGAGGTCAGCGTGCAGTACCGCCCAAACGAGCCTGCTAAGGAGTGCAGTTTGCTCAGGGAGATAAGCATAGAGGAGGGGTGCTTTGCGGATTTTTTGAGGCTTTCCGAGTTTCACTATCGTGGCGCAAAGAGGTTTCCCGTGCTTAGGGTTTTTAGGGCTGTCAGGCGTGGCTTCGTCGCTGGAGCCATAGTTTATAGCCCCCCACCCATCCACTGTTGGGGCAGACGCTACGCCTTCTCCCGTCTACCTAGGCTCGGGGAGCTGAACAGGTATTTTGCGAACATCAGCAGGGTTGTTGTTCACCCGAGGTTCCGCATGATAGGCTTAGGCGTCCGACTCGTCAGGGAGACTCTCGGGCTTGTCGGCAGGGCCTACGTTGAGACCTCAGCCGTTATGGCTAGATATAACCCCTTCTTCGAGCGTGCAGGAATGAAGAAAATAGCCGTGAAGGAGCCGAATCAAGACCTCCTGAAGGCCTTGAAGCTCCTAGAGGCTCTGGGCTTCAGGAGGGAGCTTATGGCTTCACAGGCTTACAACAGGCGTGTTCTGGCCAGGCTCGAGGCCGAGGGCCTCCTATCAGAGGCCAAGAAAGCCCTAAGCCACGTCAGAAACGTGCCAATATATAGGACGCTTGTGAGAAAAACCTACCCGAAGGTTGCGGACTGGCATAACGCCTTGGAAAGGGCGTCTACCACAGAACTAGCGAAGGTCTTAACAAAAGTCGCCTCCACAGTCCAGCCCAAGGTCTACCTGCTCTGGCGTAATCCAGCCATCCCAAAATGCCCTCTAGACAAGTATCTGAAGGTGGAGCTTCGATGAGAGAAGTGAAGGCAAAGCAGGTAAGCATAGAGGACTTGGTGGAGCTAAGCTGGCAGGTTTTGCAGGAAATGCTGGAAAAGAGCAGGGAGGAAATGCGGATGGGCGAATACCTAAAGCTTCTAGGCGTAATGCACAAGTATATCGACCTAACCTACAAGCTAATAACCCACAAGCAACAGGGTCAAAGCCAACTGGTAGACATCGCAAACCTGCTCTCCAGAATTCCGAAGAAGCTCCATAGACTGTTTAGGCGTAGAGGTAGACGCTGACACACCCCCTTGCATAAAGGTGGAAAGGGAAAGTGAATTTTGAGAAGGCACTATCCGAGCTGAGAAGGCTGAAGCTCGACCCCGTCCTCTTTGCCGAGGTTCTCCTAGACTTCTACCCCTTCCCCTATCAGGCTAGGCTACTCAGGGACGGGTCTAAGCGTATTGTGGCCTGCTGGGGTAGGCAGACGGGGAAAAGCACGACCGTAGCCGTGAAGGCGATTCACTGGGCGTATTGCAACGCAGACCAGACGATACTCATCGTCAGCCCGAGCCACAGGCAGAGCCTACTCATGTATGCACGCATAAGACGGCTAATTGCGAGAAACAGACACATGCTCCGGAGCGTAAAACGCATGTCCAGCAGGGGCGAACTCCTACTAAGCAACGGGAGCAGAATCGTCGCCCTACCGATGGCTGAGGACAGGCTGAGGGGCTACACAGCAAACCTCGTCATAGTAGACGAAGCCGCCTTCACGCCCGAAGAAGTAATCATAGACGTGCTGATGCCAATGCTCGCAGCCACAGACGGGACGCTCATACTCGTCGGGACTCCTTGGAGCAGGAACCACATCTTTTATAGGGCTTTCATGAGCGATGACTGGAGCGTCCACCACGTCAGCTCAAGTCAGTGCCCGCTCATCTCTAGGGGCTTCCTAGAGCATCAGCGTA
>QMYG01000006.1 GCA_003662535.1 Candidatus Bathyarchaeota archaeon | reverse complement strand
CTTCTGGCTGGGACTCTCTCTAGGCTTTTGGCCAGAGACGGCTACAGGGTTCTTGCGGTGGACGCAGACCCAGCGATGAACCTCGCCTACGCTGTAGGCGTGCCGGAGGAGGTTGCGTCCAAGATTGTGCCGGTCGCGGAGAACAGGCAGCTCATAGAGGAGAGGGCTGGGAAGCTTTTCGGCGAAATCTACACGCTGACGCCTAAGGTAGACGACATCGCAGACCGCTTCGGAGTGATTGGGCCCGACGGCGTGAGGCTGCTCGTGATGGGGACTATAAGGTATGGGGGTTCGGGATGCATGTGCCCAGCAAATGCGCTGATTAGGGCGCTCATCAGCCACTTAACGCTGGCGAGGGACGAGGTGATAGTCATGGACATGGAGGCAGGCCTGGAGCACCTCGAGAGGGGCACGGCGAGGGGCTTCGACGCATTAATCTGTGTCGTTGAGCCCGGGCGGCAGTCCCTAGAAACTGCGAGGAAGATTCTCCGCCTGTCAGACCACATAGGGATAAGGCGTGTCTACGCCGTCGGCAACAAGGTTATGGACGATGAGGGGAGGCGATTCGTGCAGGAGGGCGTCAGCACGCTTGGACTAGAGCTTTTGGGCATAATTCCCTATGATGAAAGCGTCCAGAAGGCGGATGTGATGCGTGTCGCACCGATAGACTACAGCCCGAACTCTCCAGCGATACGGGCCATAGCTGAAATAAAGCAGGAGATTGTGAGGAGGCTCGGCGCATAGACTTTATGGCTTGGAGGAAGCCTCGTTGCCCCCGCTCAGGGATAGGGATGCGATAATAGTTGCTGAGGGCATAATTTTTCGTGTCTATGGGTATTGGCACCCGCCGGGGGCGTATGTCTGCGACGTGGAGTATGCGCCCTCTAGCATATACAGGAGCGAAGACCCGAGGGCCCCACGCACAGGAGGCGGGAAAACCTACTACAAGTTCTATGCTGACGGCGGGCTACGCTTCGTCCTAGAGAAGTACCCACAATACACGGTCTACTACAGACCTTTAGGTAGACGCCTAGTCGGGGTCCACGAGGAGCAAATAAGGGCTGTGAGGCTCCCACAAAAGGCCCTAGAAAGGCTGTTGGCGTCCACAAGCAAAAACACGCTCCTAGACGCTCTCAGAGAGGTTATAACCACAGTCTCGGACGAGGCTGGAGTAAAGATTGGAAATTTTGGAGTTTTCGGCTCTCTGCTCCACGGCTTCTACCACCCGGAATACTCAGACCTAGACTTCACAGTCTACGGTGGAGAAGCCCTAGAGAAGCTCAGAGAAGCCCTAAAAACGCTTTATGGGCGGAGAAGCGCCTACCAGAACGAGTTCTCCAGTCCAGAAGCGCTTAGGGGGAAACGCTGGCGCTTCCTGCACTACACGCCCGAAGAATACCTATGGCACCAGAGGAGAAAGCTCATCTACGGCGTCTACCTCGGAGAAAAACGCAGGATAAAGTTTGAGTTCGAGCCTGTGAAGGAGTGGCACGAAATAAGAAACGAATACGACCCAGAAACACGCATAACACGCCTAGGATGGGTTAGGGCTAAGGCGACTGTGGTGGACGACTCGGAGTCAGCCTTCATGCCCTCCGTCTACCAAATAGACGAGACACGCATCTTAGAGGGGCCACAGAACATCAAACCCTACCGCATCCTCTCCTACGTAGAGGAATACAGGCTACAGGCCTTCACGGGAGAGCGGGTCTACGTCGAGGGTTGGCTGGAACGCCTAGAAGACCCTAGCGGTGTGAGGCACCAGATAACCCTGAGCTACGGCCCAAGATACTATGAGCAAACCCTGAAAGTGGCAGAACGGTGAGACAGCGCTCAATTGCTTTATATGCATCTTCGGAGCTTGAGCTTTTGGTGGTTCAGTTGGCCGAAAAGGTGACCGTGAGAACCCTACAGAAAATGAAGGAGCGAGGCGAGAAAATCAGCATGGTAACAGCCTACGACTACCCAACGGCGAAGCTCGCAGACGAGGCTGGCATAGACATAATCCTAGTAGGAGACTCCGTAGGCATGGTCGTTTTAGGCTACAAAAGTACAGTCCCGGTAACGATGGATGAGATGATACACCACTGCAAGGCTGTCGTCAGGGCTGTGAACCGTGCAATGGTCGTCGGGGACATGCCCTACCTGAGCTACCAGATTAGCGTTGAGCAGGCTGTCCGGAATGCAGGCAGGATGGTGAAGGAGGCTGGGGTAGACGCAATAAAGCTTGAGGGTGGGAAGGAGATGGCGCCAGCCGTAAAGGCGATAGTTGAGCGCATAGGCGTGCCAGTCATGGGCCACATAGGGCTGACGCCCCAAAGGGCCGCCATATCCGGGGGCTACAAGCTTCAGGGGAAAGACGCCGAGACAGCCAAGGCCATAATCGACGATGCACTGGCCCTAGAGGAGGCTGGAGCCTTCTGCGTCCTCTTCGAGTTCACGACGGCGGAGGTCGCAAAGATAATAACTGAGAAGCTAAAGGTTCCCACAATAGGCATCGGATGCGGCCCCCACTGCGACGGACAAGTTCTAGTCCTCCACGACCTGCTCGGCTTCTACGAGACAGCGCCAAAGTTCTCAAAGCAGTACGCACACCTGAGACAAATCATACTGGACGCACTCCGCACCTACAGTGGGGAGGTCAAGGCGCAGAAGTTCCCAGCCGAGGAGCACACCTTCCACATGCCTCCGGAGGAGCATGAACGCCTGCTAAGAATGCTAGGGGAGTGAGGGGAAAAATGCGCATAGCGGTTGTCGGCTCGGGCGCCATGGGAAGCCTCTACGGGGGGCTCCTAGCAGACGCAGGAGAAGACGTAACCCTCATAGACATCTGGAAGGAGCACGTAGACGCAATAAACACTCGTGGACTGAAGATAAGCGGCGCTAGCGGAGAACGCCTAGTCCGTGTCAGGGCTACGACGAACCCAGCGGAGGTCGGGACTGTAGACCTCATAATGATTTTCGTTAAGGCTTATGACACGAGGAAGGCGGCTCAGGACGCCCTCCCGATGGTCGGCCCAGAAACGGTCTTCCTCACGCTTCAGAACGGCTTGGGCAACGTGGAGCAGATTGAGGAGGTCGCTGGGAAGGGCAGGGTTGTCGCAGGCGCCACGACGCACGGCTCCACCCTTGTAGGCCCTGGAGAGGTCTTCCACGCTGGGAAGGGCCTAACATACATAGGGGAACTCACAGGCGAAATAACCGAGAGGGTGAAACGCATAGCGGAAACCTTCAACAGGGCGGGGATTGAAACGCACATAAGCCAAAACATTCAGGGCATAATCTGGAAGAAAATACTGATAAACGTCGGAATAAACGCAATAACAGCCATAACAGGGCTGAGAAACGGGGAAATACTCCTAGTCCCGGAAGTGAAGGAAATAGTGCGCAAAGCGGTGCTAGAAGCCGCAGAAGTAGCAAAAGCAGCAGGAATAACAGTAGAAATGGAGGACCCAGTGGCAGAAGTCTACAAGGTTGCAGAACTAACAGCAAAAAACAAGTCCTCCATGCTACAAGACGTTGAACGTGGAAGAAGAACGGAAATAGACGCAATAAACGGGGCTATAGTGCGCATCGGGAAGCAATACGGCGTAGACACACCAGTTAATGAGACCTTAGTCGCAGCTGTGAAGGGCATAGAATACGCCAGTAAGAGGAGCTAAACACCTTTATATCACTATATAGATTTTATTCAAAATATTTATCTAACAAAAACAGACCATCTTGATGCGATGAAAGCGCTAAATATAGTGGCGGTCGGCGTCTGCGGAGTCCTTTACGCCACTATAGGATACCTCACATATTTGGGAATCTTTTGCCCGGTCATCGGCGTGGTGAGGTTTTGGCCTTCCGTTGTGATACCAGCCGTATTTTCCGTTCTTTTCGGACCGGTGGTTGGAGGGTTGGGTGCCTCTATTGGAATTTTCATTAGTGATATGCTTATTCATGGAAATGCCCTTCTCAGCCTCTTAGTCGGAGTTCCAGCTAACTTCGCTTGCTTTTACATTATAGGTCTATTGTCGAGGAAAAAGATAGACTGGAAACAAACCAGAATGCACATAACAATCGGTTTTATCTTACTTGCTTTGGCGATGTATGTTGCGTATCTTCACGGTCAATTGTCTTTAGATGTTATGCGGGTGTTTCTTGTGGTCTTCGCATTAACCTACGCTCTAGTTATGTTCATTGGCCACCGATGGGCAAGGTGGGGAAGTTTTGAAGTAGCTTCGCTTCTCGGTCTCACGATTGGAAGCCTTATTATAGGGGTTGGGGTTTGGGGCTTTAGCCAGTTCTTCATTCTACCAACAGGGGAAAGATATTTGCCACTTTATGCTAGCCTCCTCTGGTTTCTCTGGACATTCTTCACAGAAATTCCTTTCCTCGTAGTCCTTGGCCCCCCAATACTTGAGGCGTGCTATAAAGCTTTCCCGACGCTTAGATGGGAACAGAAATAATCGAATATCAATCAACGCACTGATTATTTTACATGCAGGAAAACCTTCTAAATTTATTATGGTGTTGAGGTGGTGCGGGTTGCAATAATTACAAAAAACCCAGATGCTTGGTGCACCAGCCAGTTAAGAGAAGCCCTTAAACGCCGAAAAGTGGAGGTTTGTTGCACGTTTTTCAAGCGATTCTTGGCTAGAGTTGGGTATGGTGTAGAGGCAACCATCGAGGACTTCAAGGTGCCGCAGGACTTGGATGGGGTTGTTGTTAGGCCGATAGGCCGGGGTTCACTTGAAGAGGTCATCTTCCGCATGGATTTCCTCCGCCGCTTGGAGAGGGCTGGCGTTTTTGTGGTGAACCCCCCGGAGACGATTGAGATATGCGTGGACAAATATAGGGCTCTTTACCTGCTCGAGGAGGCTGGCCTGCCTGTTCCTAGAACTGCTGTCGCTGAGGGTGTTCAGCAGGCGATGGAAGCCTTCCACGAGCTTGGCGGGGACGTTGTGGTTAAGCCCCTCTTCGGCTCTAGGGGCGTAGGCTCCACACGTATAAACGACCCGGAAGTCGCTAGGCGTGTGTTCAGCACGCTGGCCTTCCATCATCACGTGCTATACCTGCAGGAGTTCGTTCCACACGGGAGAAGCGACGTGAGGGCCTTCGTGCTCGGAGGGGAAGTAATAGCGGCTATGAGGCGTATCTCTCGGGGGTGGAAGACGAACATAAGTCAGGGTGCGAGGCCCGAACACGCAGAACTCAGCTCGGAGCTGGAGGAACTAGCAGTTAAGGCTTCCAACATCGTTGGATGCAGGATAGCTGGCGTCGATATACTTGAAGGGCCCAGGGGCCCACTTCTAATCGAGCTGAACAGCCAGCCGGGGTGGAAAGGGCTTCAGACTGTGACTCCGTTTAGTATAGCGGATAGAATTGCAGATTACGTGGTTTCTGAGCTGAAACGCTGATAAGTGCCGGGCGCATTTATATTACCACGAACCTAAGTTATACGCCTGTGGTGGACTTGAAGGCTTCCGCTGTGATACTGGCTGGTGGGTTGAGCAGCCGCTTCACCAGCGAAAAGGGTTTGGCTCTGTTGGGAGGTAGACCCCTAATAGCTTATGTTGTTGATGCTGTGAAGCCTCTGGTTGGGGAAGTTCTTGTGGTTGTGAAGACGAAGGAGCAGGCGGAGGCCTACGGGCGGGCTTTGGATGGGATAGATGTGGTTATGGACGTCTACAAGGAGGCCTGTCCCTTGGTGGGGGCGCTAACGGGCTTCACGGTAGCTGATGGCGACTACACCCTGCTCCTAGCCTGCGACACACCCTTCGTGTCGAGGGACGTGCTCTGGCTCCTGTTGGAAATGGCGCCGGGCGTAGACGCAGTAATACCGAGGTGGCCAAACGGCTACATAGAGCCACTACAGGCAGTCTACCACACAAAAACCGCAGAAAAAGCCGCACAAAAAACCATAAGAAAAGAGGAAAGAAGCATGAACGCCATGATAAAAAATCTAAAGAGAGTCAGATACGTCTCCACAGTAGCACTAAAACAGGTAGACCCGAAACTAAAAACCTTCACAAACTTAAATACGCCCATAGAATTTAGGAAATTCAACATTAGCCACAGTTCAAAACAATTTTTACAAAAACCACAACCACACGAAAAATAGGAAAAAAGTTCTAACCAAAAAGCGAAACTTTTATTGCATACCCTCCGATTTCATTTAGCGGAGGTGGCTGTGAACGTCGGCAGAGCTGGACACAGTCCACAGCGTCGAGTTGTTGAGTTCTACTTTGGATAGGGGTGTTGTGAGGGGTATTTTGAGGGCTGTTTCTGGCAGGTGTAAAAAGGACGGGAAGAACAGGATAGAGGTGGCTTTAGAGCTTTTTGTTGGTGAGCGTGAGTCTGCCTGTTGGATGTGCAGTCATATCGTTTACCCCCTTGTTCGATGGACCGTGAAGGTTGGCGGAGCCTCCTTCGGTGTGAGCGAAGAAGCCCTAAAGGAGAGGTTCAAAGACCCATACTGGAGGAGAGGCCTAGCAAACGTTGTTCGAGGCATAGCAAAGCACGGGGTTAGGAGGCCATTCACGCCCGGAGCACCCTTCCTAGTAGTTTGGAACCTAACAAACCTCTGCAACCTACGCTGCAAACACTGCTACCAGTCAGCCGGCCCAGCTAAGCACCCAGAGGAGCTCGGAACGGCGGAAGCACTCAGGGTGATCGAAATTCTCGGAGACGCCGGCGTCTCGGCCTTAGCCTTCTCGGGTGGGGAGCCCCTCATGCGCAAAGACCTAACAGAGCTGGTGAAAGCCGCAAGCGAGCACGGCATCTACACGGCAGTCGCCACAAACGCAACTCTCATCACGAAGGAAAAGGCTAGGGAGCTGAGGGATGCAGGAATAGGCTACGTGCAGATAAGCCTAGATGGGGCTAAGAGCGAAACACACGACGGATTCAGGGGGATGCCCGGAGCCTTCGAGAGAACTGTGAGGGGGATAAAGAACTGCGTGGAGGCCGGCATATTCACGGAGGTCGCAACCGTAGTAACGAAGCACAACTACTCGGAAGTCCCCGACATACTAGACCTCTGCGAGGAGCTCGGCGTAGACTGGTGGATGATGTATAACTTCGTCCCCACCGGGAGGGGCAGGCAGATTCTGGAACTAGACCTGTCTCCTGAGGAGAGGGAGAACCTGCTCAGATATTTGTGGACGAGGCTCATGGACTCAAGTAGGGAGGGAAAGACGCAGATACTTTCCACAGCTCCTCAGTATGCGAGGGTCGCCCTGCAGATGGAGGAGATGAAGAAGGGCGGGGGCCCGTCAGAAGAGGTTGTTGTTCCGACGCACTTCTACAACCCGAAGCTTCATGGTAGACTTTTGAACCTCAGCGACTTCATAGGTGGGTGCGGTGCGGGACGCTTCTACTGCGCCCTAGACCCAAACGGAGACATCACGCCCTGCGTCTTCCTCCACCTGAAGGTTGGAAACATACTGAAAGACGACTTCGAACACCTTTGGGACACGAATCCAGTCTTCCTAGACCTCAGAGACAGGGACAAGCTGAAGCCTCACTGCGGAGAATGCGAATACCGCTACGTATGCGGGGGGTGCAGGGCGAGAGCTTACAACTACTTCGGAGACTACCTAGCACCAGACCCGGGATGCGTAAACAACATCAACGCATGGAACCAACTGCAAGGAAAACCAATACAAGTGAAGGCTTGAAAACAGCCACTTTCCCCGTCTCTTTTCTTTTGCCAAATTCTATAAATGCTGAAAAACGCATATAGAGGCAAATGAGTGATGACAGCTTGATTCAAATTATCGGAATAAGGGGAATCCCTATAGTTCGTGAAGGAGACGACTTAGCCAAGCTTATTTGTGAAGCGGCTAGGAGGCAGGGGACTCCCCTCATGGACGGCGACATACTCGTTGTTTCCCATATTGTCGTCTCTAGGGCTGAGGGTAGGGTTGTGGACCTGCGTGATGTGGAGCCTAGCCCCTTTGCGAGGGCTGTGGCGAAGTTTTATGAGAAGGAGCCTGAGCTGGTGGAGGTTGTTCTGAGGGAGGCGAAAAGCATAGTTCGCATGGGGGACGGCCACATAATCACAGAAACGAGGCACGGAATCGTCTGCGCCAACTCGGGCGTAGACAAATCGAACGTGCCCGGGGAGCACTGCGTAGCTCTCCTCCCCGAAGACCCGGATGCCTCCGCTAGGAGGCTACGTAGACGCATTAAGGAGCTTACTGGCAGAGACGTAGCTGTCATAATTTCTGACACCTACGGCAGGCCCCTGAGGGAGGGCGAGGTGAACCTCGCCATCGGGGTTGCTGGCATAGCCCCAATCAGGGATAGGAGGGGCGAGAAGGACCTGTTCGGCTATGTGCTCCGTGTGAAGAGGACGGCGATAGCGGACGAGCTCGCTTCAGCCGCAGAGCTCGTCATCGGGCAGGCAGACGAGGCCATACCAGCCGCCATCATAAGGGGCTACAAATACCCAAAGAGCGAGACAGCCACAGCAAGGGAGCTGATTAGGGAGAGGCACAAAGACCTCTTCATATAATTCTTGCGTCTAGGCGGGTGTGGGGCCTGAAAATCCTCATATTGTATGCGACGAGGCGTGGAACAACGAGGAGAATCGCTGAGAAAATCGCAGATTTTCTTAGGCCGTATCAAGCGGACCTGCTGAACGTAGAGGAAGTGCAGGAAATTCCTGCGTTAAGTGCCTATCGGCTGGTTGTGCTGGGAACTCCTATCTACTGCGAGAAGCCCCTAAAGCCTGTTGATAGGCTTCTAGGTGATGATAGGTTTTTAGAGGCGGTTAGGCGTAGGGCTGTCGCCCTCTTCGTGGTTTCAATAAGCAGGTTTGCTGCGGAGAAGTTCTACATGCCACGCATTAAACGTAGACTGCAGGGGGCGGAAATCGTTGCTGCGGAGGCTGTCGGAGGAAAATTCGGCCCAGTGAACACAGTAAGCGAAGAGGCGATTGCACGTTTTTCCGAGAAGATTAAGCAGTGGCTAGAAAATCAGGCGAAAACGCCATTCGCTAGCGGACAGCCCTATCCGTAAGGGGCCTAATGTATTCCCCCGGCCTGCCCGAGCCGACGACCAACCTGTAGTAGGGTCTACCTGTCCTCGGACTAACCCTCTCCAGCATGCCTGAAGCCTCAATCCAGTCGCCTATACGTGCGACGTTCCTGAAGAGGCCAATCATCGAGACAACCTCTCTCGGCTCTTCGCTGGCTGCACCATTTAGGGTTTCCACCGAGTCTACCTGATAAACCGCCGGCCTGAACATCGCCTCGCCGTCCCCTACCACACGACAGCGGACACGCATGGGGTGCAGCGCCCGGTAGGTTGAATCCCCGTAACAGGTTCTGATTTCTTCAGGCTTTCTCACAGCGTTGTAGACGAAGGGGACGCCCCGATACAAGCCCCTATGACGCCTAACGGCGTCTATGGGTAGCTTGGGTGCATAAGCCAGAACACCCTCATCAACAAGCCTACTAACAGCCTTCTCGACACGCCTAAAGTTCTCAGCACCATAAACCACCAAGTCAATATCGGAGCCACGCCTATGCATTCCGAGGGCTATCGAGCCGTGAACCCCAAAATCGTCCAAGGCAACACCAGAAGCTTCAGAAAGCAGCCTAACAAGCCCTACAGCCAAACTCTGAAGCCTATCTAGACTGCCGGACCTAAGCAGGGATTGTAGGCAGGCGTCAGGCGGAAAGACACGGGAAATATGCGAAAAAGGGACACATATCACAGTCTTACCATTGATTGGGCAGTCGTAGACGTAGTGGGGGAAATGCTCCCTAAAAACCCCGATAATGCTGCGATAGTTCCTCGGCGTGTAGAGGTTTTTGGGGCGAAGAAGCACAATGTCCCCGAGCCTCCAACGAACGTCCAAGAAATCGAGGGGGAAAAGCTCGGAAAAGGCTTCGGGAATGTACTTGAGGAAGGCGAGGGCACGCCCCGGAGGATGCTCGTAGCCAAAAACGTAGAAAATGAAGCCCTCACGGGAGAGAATCACATCCCCGTCCCTAGGAAGCCACTTCGACGATGTCTTCACGGGGGCGCCTCCATATGCGGAGTTTTAGGGATACTTATAAATTTTTGAGGAAAACCCTCATGGTTGAGTGTTTGGTTGAAGGGACTGGAATTGAGGGGCTTCAGGGATAGGGACTTCGTGGAGACGCCTGAGGGCTTCCTATTCTGTGTCGTTGGCTGTGCGCACCCAGAGGATAGGGTGATTGCCTACCTTAAGTACGTGCCCAGCGAATCTGGGAAGTGGGGAGACCTGAATAGACGCTTCAGTAGAACGCTCAAAGCATACACGATACCAGACCTGAGGAAAACGATAGACTTCATAGGAGAAAAGTACCCGCAATACCTGTACTATTCCGATGTTTTCTCGACGTGGATGACGGCTGTGCCGAAGGATAGGATAGTGAGGCACTATATTCCGGAGCAGAGGCTGAGGGATGTGATTAGAAATCCTAAAAACGTCCTTGAGAGGCGTCTCGAGGAACTGACGAAAATGTTGGTAGACTCAGGGGTTGAGCTGGGCTTTTTGGGAGTTACTGGCTCCATACTGCTGGGCATACATCAGCCCTTCTCAGACATAGACCTGACAGTCTACGGGATGAAAAACAGCAAACACGCCAGACAGTTCCTCGAGGAAGCCGTCAAAAAACGCAAAAATGGGCTTAACAGCTTTCAGGGAAGCCTCCTAAAGAACTGGATAAAAAGCAAGGTGGAAAAACACCCAATCACTGCGGACGATGCACGACGCATACTGAGCAGGAAGTGGAACATGGGCGTCTTTAAGGGGGTAAGATTCTCCATACACCCGGTAAGGCTTGAGCACGAAGCCGAACCCTACGGAGCACGCCTGTATAGGCCTAGGGGAGAAATAACGATAAGGGCGACGGTTTCAGACGCAAGCGAGTCCATGTTCCTCCCAGCAATATACAAAATCAGAGATGTGGAAGTAATCGAGGGGCCGAAAGTAGAAGACCTAGTTGAAGCCTGCAGCTACGAGAGCCTCTACGACAGCCTAGCCGAGGAAGGTGAAAGAATACAGGTTAGGGGGCGGCTTGAGCTGGTCATTGATAGAAGGGAGAAGCGAGAATACTACAGGGTGCTCGTCGGCTCGCTGGAGGGCGGGGGAAAGGAGTACATAAAGCCCCTGCCTAAAGCAGGTCTTTGAGGTGGATTTTCACCGGGCCAAGCTTTCCGCCGAAGTTGCTTGCAGATATGCGAACGACACCTGAGGTTTCAGCCGCCTCCCTCAGCCCAACAGCCATAGCCTTCTTCACGGACTCGATGTCCAAACCGTCTACCACTATTTCGTAGACGCACCTGACGCCCTCAGGCACGTGGGACTCGTCCTTCAATATCTTAGCCAACACGGGGCAGTAGGGATGGTTGGTCGAGGCTGGAAGCTTGTAGCGTCTAGAGCCGACCTTCGAGCCAGCCCTACAGATTCCGCCGGGGAAGGGCAGAATCACGCGGCCAACCTTTTGCATGGCCTCAGCCGCCCTCTCAGCCGCCTCCAACCCAGCCCTGCGGCTTTCAGCCATTATGAGCAGGTTTCCGCCGGCAATGCCCTTAGTGGCTCCAAAGCGGTCTTCGACGACGAAAACACCCTCCATGACGGGTATACGCCAAACCTTGCGTCCGCCAACCACGCCCCGCCTCTGGAAGCCGTCCCCGAAAAGCCTTATACTCCTGCCGACATTCAATCGCCACCTCGCATCTGGCAACCCGTCAAAGACCGCTGTCGTAGGGCAGGTGAGAACGCACTGGCCAATGCGGGCGATCATCTGAGCCCTGAGCATGGCCTTGCTCCTGTGGTAAAACTGGACGTAGACGCCTACACGTCCGTCAGGGGTTTCCTCGGGCTGTGCGACAGCACCCTCGATTCCTGCCTCGGCTGGGGCGCCGATTATCGATGTGGCGAAGCCTGTGGCCTCCTGAGCCGCAATAACGGCCCACCTCTGCTTATCGGCTGTGATTAACGCCCTTCCAGCCCACATGGGGAAGAGCTCAGCATAAGTGTCTTCAACCTCGACATCGCCATATCTAAGCAACCCCGAACCACCAAACCCACAATTCAACCCCAACACGCTTATTTTATTTTCCCAGAAATAGCCGCCAAAGAGCTATTGAAACCCTCCAGATAATCGAGATTCTACCCTTTAACATTAGCAGCAAACGTGGATGAGCCGAGGCCTATGCCGCCCAAATGCCTTTTTTACTTCTCCCCCTTCTCTTCTATGGCCTCATTCAGTTCCTTTATTAGCGATTCAGCGTCTATTCCGTAGGCTCTTGCTATGTCTCCTAGTTTTAGGAAGCCCATCTCTGCCTGTGCCATCGGGCAGCTGATACAGGGTAGGCGGTGCTTGACCAGTATTGGTACGCATTCTGGGTGTTGGAGCACCTCTCCGAGTGTTGTTTCCTCTGTGATTTTGCGTGTCATCGCATAAGGTCTTTGACGCTTGGTGGATAAATATGTATCGCATGGCTGGCGTGCTACGGGTGGAACGGGAAAGAACGTTGTTTGTTTCCCCGGGAGCCTGTGAAATAGCTGTTTTACCACTAAATTTATAAGCTGAGGCGAATTCCATTTAGATTGGCCCACAAGCTGGACAGGAGCCTTTGTGGGCCTAGGAGCTAAGGAATGGCATGGTCGGGCTTAAGAACGTTGAATACAAGCCCATATCAGCCCGAGACATCCTCGTAAACCTCAAAGACACCTCCGAACTGATGGTGGACCTCGCATACTCAGCCGCCCTCTTCCACTGCCAAGAGCTTGCTGAGGAAGTCATGAAGCTGGAGCAGTACGTAGACGACCTAGTCTACCTCCTAGAGATGGACCTGATGCTTGCGGCTAGGGACGCTGAGGACGCTGAGGCCCTAGTCGGCGTTTCTCAGGTTGCTAGGGCTGTAGACCGCATATCCAACGCCGCCGCAGACATCGCACTCCTAGTCCTGAAGGACGTGGGGATACACCCAATCATCAGGGAGGCCTTCAGGTTTGTGGAGGAGCGTCTGGTCAGGGCTGAGGTTAAGCCGGACTCCCCGATAGCTGGGAAGACGCTCGGTGAACTAGACCCTTGGGTGGAGGTTATCGCCATCCGCAGGGACAGCCAGTGGATTATTTACCCCGAAGACGACGTGGAGGTGAAGGCTGGAGACATACTCATCGCTCGTGGGGCACCCGCCGAGACCGGGGAGCTTGTGGAGCTGGCTGAGAGACACCCAGACGTTGTCCCAAGCATAGGCTTGCCGAGCAAGCACTTTCAGGCAATTGCAGACCTCCTAGTCACGCTGAAGGACACGTCAGAGTTGATGGTAGACTTGGCGTACACGTCGCTTTTCATGAACAGCCAGCAATTGGCGAAGGAGGTCATGGAGCTGGAGGACAGGGTAGACGACATGCATCAAGAGTTCGAGCTCCTCGTCCTGTCCAGCGGTTTCGCACCAAGTCAGGCTAAAGACTTTCTTGGCTTGATCAGGATTGGCGTAGTTACTGAGGAGATTGCTGATGCCGCCGCTGAGATAGCTGAG
>QMYG01000005.1 GCA_003662535.1 Candidatus Bathyarchaeota archaeon | reverse complement strand
GTCTATCCTGCATACCGCCCTGAGGTCACCCTCCTTGACGGCATCCCCGGACTGCTCAAACTCCTCCTCATCGTAGCTCTCAATGAACTCAGGCGGGTTGATGTTCCAGGTCTCGCTGTACGCTCCGCCCCACTCGTCAAACCAGGTCCCGCGAACCTCGATGGAGCAGGGTGCAATGGGATCGTGGCCCTTGTTGGGTATGAAGCCCAAGTCTGAAGGCTTATCTGCGAACCAGCATATACGCGAGGCAGGCGAGTCAATACACATTATGGTTTCCTCATGCTCAACAGCCCATTTGACATCAGGGTCCGAAGGCCTTGCAGGATAGTCCGGGTGCGAGTGAATGGATCCCACCATCCTGCCGGGCTTGCAGATGTCGTCGGGAATGTTCGTCATGCCCGGGTAGCCCTCAATGAAGCCCTCCTCCTCCTCGTGGTCCTCCTCCTCTTCCTCCCCGCCGACGGACGTCCTGAACTCCCACTCATTACCAATCCTGCACAGGGCCTCGCCGGACTCGGTAGTGCCCTCCAGGTCCTCAGGCTCGAGCTCTATGGGCTCTTCAACCCTCTCGCGCCGTGCGAGCTTTCTCCCGAGGTCTCTCACCACGCCCTCCCAGGCGCCCCTGGGCGGATCATGGTCAAGAAGCCTCTTCAGTACCCACTCGGGAATGTCAAGCGTGCGGGCCAGGTCATCCAGGCTGCCCTGCTCGGCGTCGTAGAACCTCATGAGTGTTCCTCCTCCTCGAGCTCAGTGAGCTCCTCAAAGCAGAAAGCGTTCTTTATCGCCAGCTCCTCATACTTCTTCGGAAGCTTTCTCGGTATTCCCCCGGAGAAGTAGTAGAGATTGCCCCTCCACTTGCTGGGGTCCGTTGAGAGCTCCAGCGGGACGTAGACCGTGTGGCCGCGGAAGCAACAGCCGGCGTCGACGAGATCAATCTCATCAGCCATGGTTATCCCTATGGGCCCTTCGGGTATATAAAACTTGCCTGAGGGCTCAGCCACCCGTCTCGTCGCCCTCCTCCAGGAACTCGTCCCTGCCGGGTATAATCGCAAGCACACAGTGCCCCGCCTCGGGATCCACAACGGTGCTTGCCCACTCATCCCCCAGGCTGGCCACGCTCCTCGTGTCCTCCAGCGGGCTGTCCAGGGCCTCTGCCACGTCCTCATCCTCAATCCCTCGCACTAGAACTGCAAAGGTCTCCGCAAGCTGGTCCAGCTCGAGCGGACGCTCCAGACGACCCTCTACGAGCTCGACCACCGTCCTGGCTGCGTCCTCAAAGTCCTTCTCAGTCGGCCTGTTGGGACTCGCCTTTGCCGGTACTTCTGGGTCCACTCAGGTCTACCTCCGTTGTCATGTCCTCCGTCACTGTGAAGGCCTACCAGCTAGTTGCAGGATAATTTATAGACTGTACAGCTTGTGCTCCTCGTAAATCCGGTTAACGGCCTCCCCAAGACGGTCCCAGGCTTTGAAGTACTCATCTGGTATTTCTTCTAACCTAAGCGCTACCCCACACACATCTTCGTAGCTCATTGCTAGACACGCTTCGAACCCTTCTTGAGAAATCATTTTTGAGCAGTCTTCCGCGGTCTGGGCAGCGTCTATGCGGTCGTACTTCGGGCAGAATTTCTTGCGCTCTTCGTTTTTTTCGATCGCTAGTATCGCAGACTCCAGCGGATCCAGTAGGAAATGGTCCCGAACCTGCTTCCAATATCTTAGATGATATACCATCCTATCGCCTCCGAAGGACTGTTGCTATCTATTTCTTGGACGCAGGCCTATTTAAAACTTCCCTCAGGGACCCAGGCAGGTGGGACCCATTGTGGGTGCAGAGCTGGTGTGTCCGTAGCCGTTCTCCCCTGGGGTGGGGGGGCCGAGCTTAGAGCAGAAAGATTGTGGCTGCGAGAGCATGGCGCGCCCGCAGCCGTTCTCCCCTGCCTTCCCGCGAAGGCACTTAACCCTAATGCAGGGGCCCTATTTACCTCTTTCGGCCCGGGAGGGTGGGTACCCTTTGGGCATACTGGCTGAGGGGCCCTGCGAGCTGAGTGTGGTTCTCCAGCTCGATCAGGAGTTGCAGAGCTGCAGAGTGGATTGCCTGCTGGGGGTCCCTGCCCGCACCGCAGATCTTTATCTCGTCTATGCAGGCCTTCCACACAACTACGTCGTTGATGATCAGTTGCTCCAGCGTCACGTTCAGCGGCTTCTTCAGCCTGTAGCGGTAGAACCACGGGAGCTCCTTTATTGTCCCTGTTCGGCTCTCCGGGTCGTACGTGTAGACAAGCTCCTTAGGTTTCCTTTTTGACATTATCTCACCTCTCAATGACTTGGAGGAAGTCGTTTGCGATGACACGGTAGGAGTGTCTGAGGGTGAGGTACTCTCGGGTCTCGAGGGCCAGCTCCTCAAGCTCCCCGCGGTCCCTGTAGAGCCTCTCCACCGCCTCCACAATATCGTCCTCGTTGCGGACGTCAATGATGGGCGTGGGCTTGAGGTCCACAGCGGCCAGGCACGCTGCTCCGAAGCAGCCTGCCTCGATGAGGCTAACGCCGTACTCTCGAAGGTAGCCCTCGGGCATCTTGACATTTAGGATCTGGTCGAAGAAGATGTGCAGGGGTTTCTTCAGCTTCACGCATGTGCGGTTGTCCGCGCCCTCTATCATGACGGGGTGTACGTCAGGGTGGCGCTTGCACAGCCTTGCAACTGCCCTTGTGAAGTGCTCAGTGCCCTTGATTGAGGGATTGCTCGGGGAGTGGCCCACCAGCAGGGGTCCGCTCCAGTCCTTCTCCACCAGTGGCTGGTTCTCGCAGTCGTAGGGATTGCGCAGGATGTGGGCCTTCTTGTAGAGCGCCCTCGCGGCCTCCGTCACGAAGACGTGCTTCATCCCCGGGTGCACGTGCTCGTTGTAGAACTTCCAGCCCTGGCGATAGGCCGAGCCGACGTGCCATATCCCCCGCGGCGTGTCCCGCGGGAGCTTCAGCCCGAGAGGCCTGTAGTCATAGCAGCTTCCGACGAACAGGATGTAGTCCGCTGAGCTGATCAGCTCTCTTATTTCCTCTGAGTGGTCCCCCTTGCGAACTACGATGTCCGTCGGGTACCCGTAGGGGTGCGGGAACTCAGCAATCAGCCTGGCGTTCCAGCTGCTGTGGCGATTGACAGCTTGGGCGAGGCTGTAGCCAACCCCCGCGGGGTCCCGAACTGCAAGCTCCACGAGCAGGGGCATGGGGGTGTATTTGCAACTAAGGTATATAAGTGTATCTGACGACCCTTCGGCTCTCAGTCTTTCTTGAACACCTCCCTGGCAACCCTCACCCTGCAACTCGCGAAGTCGCTACCGCGAAGTCCCTTGCACTCCTTGCGAATCCGCTCTCCCACAAGCTTCACGCGCTTCTGCGTCTCCGTTAGTTGCCTGTACCGGGGCGGATTCCGTATCAGGTAGTACTCCCTGGACCCGTCTGGGAACTCTGCGTCCTCCCTCACCTGCACCAGCAGCCCCTTCCTGCGACTCAGGGGTCGCACGTCTCCGAGATGGTCTATCCTGCGTACGCCCCTCTCATCCTTCAGCTTCAGCCCGTCCTCCTCGATGAGGACTACTGAGCCCTTAGGGATTATTCTGCACACCCACCCGAGCAGCTCGTCCTTCACGCACGCCTTGTCCTCGAAAACAGCATACTTGCTCATCAGTTAGAGGTGGGTGAAAAAAATATAAAAAGATTGCTGTCTCCCTCGGCGGGAGACAGCTGTAAATGGAATGCCTGGCGCTTATTACTTCTTCCCGGTCTCGTACGCGCTGCCGTGCCATGTCACGCCGTACTCCTTAGCGAGTTCCTTGGCCTGCTCGACCACGCAGGCACGGAACTCAGCGCCCTTGTACTTGCCCTTCGGGCAGTTCTTGCTGACTGCCGCGCCGACAGCAGCGATGTACCTCTGTTGCTTGGTCTTCGGGTAGGGTTTCGGGGCTGCCCTTATGTAGAGATAGCCCTTATACCCACCGGGGAAGGACCCCGGCTTGTAGCTGTCAGGCTTCACGTGCGCGCCTTTCTTTGTACTGAGGTTCAGTCTCATCTAAATCACCGGGTATGACTTGGGCGCAGGGAGTATATAAAGTTAGTTCAAACACAAAATTCGAGCATGTGGGCCGTTGTACACGTTATTTGTCAATTTTTTCAGTAGGGATTATGTAGGTCCCACCATTTTTGACGTGAATCATAACAACTGCTCCAAGCTCAACTTTGAACGCCTTGCCGTTTTTCGTCTCGATGTGCACCTCGCCGTTGCCCGTGACCACCCGCGTGGGATTGACAGAGTACAGCCGAGGCTTCGTCTGCGATTCCATCACGACGCCATAGCGGCATAGGCGTTTGAGCCTTGCGCGGACAATGCTGTCCCGCCTCGATAGGTCTCTCCTGTCCTTGATTTCAAAAACGTGCTTCGCGATCTCGCTGGTCGTCATCGCGCCTCCACGAGCCATGATGGTGAGTATGAGGATGTCCGTTTCATCGATCTTCATGGCACGTCCACCCTGGAACTAGTCGAGATCGATGACCTTGCACTGCGCAGGCTTCATGTCCCTGCGGCTCAGGCGGCAGATCTCAACCTTCCTGCCGTCCGTCGTGATTTTCAAAAGCTCCGGCACGTACCTTAGGTTGACAGCTAGGGCGAACCTGTAGGCGCTGTCGTCTTTCGAGAGATCCCGCACTACCATTTCTCCCTTCTCTATCTCCTCCCTGTGCCTCTCTATCTCATCCTTGCAGTGAGGGCAGCCCTCCTGAATCATCAGGACGAGCTTCTCCCTGCGCTCCTTCTCCGCCATTTCAATCTACCTCGGCAGGGTTGGCGGGCCCTCAAGGGAGGAGCCCCCCGAGGGCCCTAGGGTTCGCACAGACTCAACTTCGTGCGATCGTCACTCGTCGTACCAGTGCACGGTCATCTTGGCAGTCTGGCCGAAGTAGTCCGCGTACAGCACGTTCTTCGTCACGGTGCCCCCGCTGACGTTCGGCGTGAGCACGAATATCGGCACGCTCGGGTCGGGATTCGGTGGATAGTTCGCAGGCCCGTTGTCCTTCGCCGGGAAGGAGAGGCTTGTCAGGGTCTCTCGAGTGTAGCTGGATGCGTCTCCAAGGTAGAGATTCACTTCTCCGCCCGTGGATGCGGTTGTGTGCACCTCGATCCACCAGATGTACCTGGACTTTGGAGCGCTTATCGTGCTTCCGACTGCGACCTTGGTGGTCGAGCTGGTGGACTGGTTCACAGTGACGGGCGTTGCCGTGCTAAGCTTCGCAAGCTCGGTTCTTCTCATGTGCATCACCTCCCTACAGCTGGATCACTTCCCTCCCCGTGGCGGTCACCACCGACATCGTGCTGACGTCATACAGCACGGGGCTCACCCCGAAGGTCTCCTTGAACTTCGGATACTGCCATGTCTGCGTGCCCGGAGACCACTCCCTGGCGTTCTTGATCTTGCCCATCAGCACGTTCTTGATCTTCTCAAGCTGCGTCGGCTTCTCAGGGTCGTAGGCCTTCACCTGGAGCTTGTTTATCAAGTAGGTCACCGCGGGGTTCACCCTGCTGCCCGTCGGGTTGAACACGGCGAACTCGGGCTCCTCCTGGTAGATCGCGAAGAACTCGCCGACCCGTGTTGGGAAGTCCCAGGGAGACTCCTCGCTCTTCAGCATCCAGCCGAAGTTCACGTCACTTGTCGTGCTGAACGCGGGCGCTCCTATCTCGCTTCTGAGGGCCTTCGTCGGGGTTGACAGCGGGAACCTCCAGTACACCTTCAGGCCGGGCGTGTGCCATCCCTGAAAGACCTGGTAGATGTACTCCTTCCTGTTGATGTAGAATATGCTGTAGCCGCCCTGGGTCTGAATGGTCTTGTAGTCAGAGCCTGTTCCTGCCGAGAGTGTGCCCCACCAGTAGGCGTTGCTGTAGCTGTCAGGGTGGTGGTAGGGTATCACATCCGGCCCGACCATTATCCTCAGAAAGGCCATCCCGGCACTGGTCCTAATGACCAGTATGTCACCTTCCTTCAGAAGGTGCTCCGTGTAGTGGTCCTCCTTTTCGAACCTCATAGTATCACCTCGTTCCAGTTTGCCACCACATCGCGTGGTGCGGGTGCGGCTCTGCTGTCCCTGCTGTCTCCACCGCTCTGCTACGGGCTGATTAGTACTATGGAAGCCGGACCTATATTAATCTTTCTGCATGCTTCCGAGGGATCTAATTCTGAAGACGAACTCGTCGAAGGCCTCTGCAAGAATGGCGTAGGGGCTGTCCGGGCACGTCGCGTAGGTGGGATTTCCACGTGCATCGCGGTGCGTCACCCTGATGACCCGGTAGGACTCAAGCTTGCTTAGAACCTCCATGACCTTGGACAGCTCCAGGCCCGTGTAGCGTGATACCTCGTCGGGGGAGAACTCGACACCTCGCAGGGGCATTATGTACTCAACAACAAGGAGCTCTGGCGTCGTGCCGAAAACGCCGTGGAAGGGCTGGGAGGGGCGCCTGCTCATGGGGAGGGCTAATTGTCTCGGAGAGATATATACTTTTTGTCACCCACCGGGTGCGAAAGGTTTATGTAGAAGCCGTGACAAAGAGTATCGAACGCGGGTGGCGGAGCTGTTGAGTGGCGTTGGAACGCAGAGTGCGAGGTGAATTTGATGGTGGAAGATAAGACGATAGTGATAGAGCTTACGAACCGCTGTAACATGAAGTGCGTCAAGTGCCCTCGGCAACGCTATCTTGAGAAGTGGGGCAAAGCCGGCCAGGGCTTCATGCGCTTCGGGACCTTCAATAAGATTCTGTCCGAGACGGACAAGCGGCGGAACCACTACGTCATAGGCTGGCGCGGTGAGCCCACGTGGAACAAGGACTTCCCAGAGATGATTCGCAAGCTCGTGCAGTATAAGCACCAGAGCAGCAGAATAACCGTGGTGACCAACGGGGTCTTCATTCCCACAGGCAACCTCAAAGGCCAGGTTCTCGTCAACGTCAAGGAGGTCTACGAGGCCCTGACGCTCGTGGATAGGATCGTCTTCAGCCTTCATAACCGCCTCAGCCTCAAGGGCTACAAGCTGTATCTTGAGAACTACTACAGCGAGGATCTTGGCCAGGAGGTGTGGCCCACGACGGTTGAGGGCATGGACCCGAACTTCAGCGTGATACCGCCCCGAGGGGGCTACCGCAACGTCCTGACGGAGTGGTCCACGATTAAGAACCCCGGAAAGCGGGCTAAGTGCAGGAGAATTGGGAAGGAGATCGCCATAGGCTGGGACGGCCGCGTGTCGAGATGCTATTTCCACTGGGACACCGACCCGATGTACATGATTGGCCTGTACACTGTGGATGAGCTGTTTGAGAAGTACATAAAGCCCCTGGCGTCAAAGTATCCTGATGAGATATGCTCCGCGTGCCCTCTGAAGAAGACCCGCGCACCCTACGAGAGCGCCTGAGGTGGTTAGCTTGGAAGGCCGAATGAAGCTGGGTCTCGTTTTTATGTGCACCGTTAGCGCACCTGATGAGGTTGCAGACTTCACGGCGAAGGCCATTAGGATTGCGGCTGAGACGGCTTACGAGGTCTTCGTCATCACAACTGCGCGGACGCACCAGAGGGTCCTTGAGACTGTGAAGGAGCTCGTCGAAAGCGGCAGGCAGGTCTTCAGAGTTGCAGGCACGGAGTACATCCTGGGCAATCTGAAGGCTGCGCTCTCCCTTGCCCACGCGGACTGGCTCGGCTTCGTGGGTGAGTACGACGGCGTAACCAAGGACTACGTGCGCGTGTTTGAGATGGAGATGAGCTTCCAGGAGCACGAAAGGGCCTTCGGGGTGCTACCGCAGACGCACGTTGCCTTCAATGGCGAGATCTTCTTCGCGCCTGATAGGGCTGTCGGGCCTCCCATCATACGCAGGGAGAATGCCCACCGATACCTCTCGCTGCTCGTCGTGGACGACGGCCACGACCCGCTGGTGAAGATTTGCCAGATGGCCGAGCAGGATGGCTATCGGAACTTCACCTTGACGACTGCCCCCACGTATGTGATGCACCTGTGGAGAGACTGCGGCAAGCCCTGGAGAGGCGTGTACGACGAGCTATGTCGCAGCGTGGGCACGGCTGCGGTGGACAGGCCCAGCTTCGTCGCTGCGTTCCCGTCCGCCGTGGAGGAGTTCAAACGTGAGAGGCACGAGGGGGCCCCGTGGGTGTTGCTGTTGCAGGAAAGGCCCTGCTCACGCTCGGCGAAGATGGCGATGGCCTATGACAACATGGGCTATAACGTGGCCTTCGGCACGAGGCTGTCGCGCATTCCGCTGAACTGGGTGAACGTGCTGAACAGGCACCTCTCCGCACTGTTCACCATCCCTCACAGGAAGGCGCTGTCAAAGCTCGTCAAGGGCCTTGAGCCCGGTCTTGTGCATTTCAACAACTATCCCGACACGCTGATGAAATGGCTGAAGGATGAGCTGAGTGAGCAGCCTGAGAGTGAGCGCCCTGGGGTGGTCTACGACTGCCACGACGTCCCTGCCCTGACCTTCACTGTGGACAGCGTTGAGACGGCCAGGGCGGTCCTCGAGCTTGAGGGGGAACTGTTTGAGTTCTCAGACGCCGTGCTGACGGTCTCCGAGGGCCAGCGGGACTACATCCGCCGCAACTACCCGGGGGTGGACTGCAGGCTCGTGCCGACGTATATGCCCGAGGCGGCTCTCGAGTGGGTTAAGCCCCCTCAAGGGCCCCGGTTGGAGAACAGCATGCTGTATCTCGGGGACATAAACCTCTCGAGCTATAGGGACATCACAGGCCTTTTGAGCGCCGTGACGCGTCTGGGATATGATGTCTATCTGCACTCTGTGAATGCGGACACGATAGGCCAGATCCTCGCAGGGTTGCGGGATGTGAGGGTCTTCGCAGCTTCCCCGAGCTACATGGAGAGAGTCTGGGAGGTCCTGCCCCGCTATGAGCTTGGACTGCTGTATTTCAATCCTGCAAAGCTGCCCCACTCCGCCGCGGTGGCCCTGGACCTTCCCGAACGCGATACTATCATTGACCACGCCGTTCCAAACAAGTTCCACGAGTATTTGTGGGCAGGAATCGTACCCGTGGTTGACAGGGCCTTCACCTCAATAGTGCTTGAGTACGGCGAGCTGTGCGCCTTCTTCGACGGCCCCCCGGGCCTCCCGGAGGTCCTGAGCGACTGCGAGAGGCTTGGGAAGCTCAAGGATAACGTGCAGCGCGAGGCGAGGGGCATGGTTCTCGAGAACGCCCTGAAGGAGGGCCTTCGCGACCTGCTGCCGTAGTTGAGCTTTTTTCCGTGGTCAACCCTCTTGGAGCAGAGCCAGAGCCATCGCTCTTGAGAGATTAAAAAAAGAAAAGACTTCGGCCCTGAGGGGACCCTTCCCAAGGGGAGAAGGGGCAACTACGTGGGGGTGCCATACAGGGGGTATCTCTCAAAGGGGCCTTGAAGGATCCCCCCAGGGCCTGCACTTCAGCGTTATACCCTCTCAGTATCCGAGGGCCCTTACATGCGCGACCAGGTTCAGCGTTGAGCTGGTCACTGCGGCTCCTGCGGAGGACGCCAGGAACGTCACAGTGTTGCCATCGACGCTCTCGACGCTGAGCGTGATGTCCCGCGAGCTCTCGACGGTTGCGACGACGGTGTCCTCATAGACATAGCTCAGGTTCTTGAGCTGCACGGTCGTCTCACCGGTGGAGTTCGTCACTATCGTGCTCTGAGTGGCCCAGTCCTCCCGAATGCGCTTTCTGAATGCGAGGGGGTTCAACACTTCGAAGCTGGTTGTGGATGCCATTTATATCACCCCCTCACGCTCACGCTGTGGTCGGCACGTTCGGCGATGTGTCCTTCATCCTTGTGGCGCTCGCGATTGTGAACCCAAGCGGGATCGGCGCGTCGTTGCCCGTTGAGACGGGCCAGAGCCCGAACTTGAAGGGTATGTCCCTGTCAATCCATATCGGATTGGGAAGCTTGTAGATCGCCATCTCTGGGATGGTCATGTGGTTCTCAAGGTACTGCGGGGAGTGCGGGATTGAGTTCAGCATGTAGACCAGCCTGGTCGTCTTGGGGGAGACGGCCCTGTTGGCTATCCCAAGCAGGAGGACACCCCAGTGGTCCTGGCCGCTGTCAACGGTCTTGATCTGGCTCGCGTTGTCGAAGGTGTCGTGGTCCGGGACGTTGTCGGCAAGCCACTGGCGGTAGGCGTCAGTGTTCGCCCATGTTATGTCCCAGGTGTACTGCGTTGCGGCGATCATCACGTCCTGCGGCACTATGAACCGCACGCCGATGCCCGTCTTCGGGTCGTACCCGTCAAAGACGACGCCTCTGTGAATCTCCTTGGACCGCTTCACCGCAGCTTCGAGCGCAGCCTTCTCGTCAGCCGTGAAGATCGGCACGAGGACCTGCGAGTTGTAGAAGGTCGACGCAGCGATCCAGAACTCATCGAGCTTCTGGCGCTCGTCTTTACTGAGCTCCGGGCCTCTCATGTCCACTTCAGATACTATGGTCACCATTTCTTCATCACCTCTGTTGTTCTTCGTCAGAGCTTAGACGCTCTGGATGCGTATCACCCTCTCTGCGCGACTCTCAGGCTCTGCCATCACCCTCTGGGCAGGGGCCATCGTCTTGGCGGGCTGGGAGGTTCTGACGGCCCCGCCTGAGGGCAGTATCTCAATCGATCTCGCGGTCTTCACAATGGGGTTGTCGACGATCACCGTTCCGCCGAACACGTTGTCAACCACTCTCTGCACCGTTCTCCTCGGAAGCTTTGCAAGATTGATGAGGTCGAGGTTGCCATTCGCGAGTGACTGGGCCTTCCCGAACACCTTGTTCTTGAAGGACCTCGCCCTGTCTATGGCTTCGTCTACGATGTTCACCATGGCCATCACCTCAGTCCGAGCTCTCCCAGGATGTCCTTCCTGAGAGCAACGGTCTCATCGTTCAGGTCCCACAAGGTGTCCAGGATGCCCCTCACTATCCCTTCGTCCCATACCCTCTTCGGAAGAGAGATGGCGGATCTAACCGTCATCTTTCCGTAGCTGAGAGTCCGACCGAGCATCCTTTCCGTTTTGTCTACTATGGTCATTTCCTTCACCTCGCTTTATCAGCTGTTTCAGGGCTTCTCCCAGCTTGGACCGCCCCTCGTTGTACTGTCTCTCAAGCTCCACCCTGGCCATGATGGCCGTGATGAGGTCAAGCGCTGTGTCGCGGTCCAGCCCCTCGAAGCCGTACTCGATGTCGCCGTCGGCGACGCGTATCTTCACAACGAATGCCACCGTCTCTGCGTCTCCATCGGTCTCAGCTACCATGTGTTACTTTATGAAATCAGGTAGTATAAATAATTTCCGTAGAGGCTCAGGCACCACCCACACACCTGCGGACGTAGTCTCCAAGCTCGAACTCCGGCATCCCGCCGTCCCCAGTCCACGGAGTGGGAATGTCAGGTATGATGTAGCCCTTGATGGTGCTCTGCACCGTGCTCACGAAGCCTGCGAGATCGTTGCTCAGCTCGGCCTTCGTGGAGGATATGCGCTGAGTGGCGTTGGTGAATGCCTGGCTGATCTTGTGAACTATGGCGCTTATCAGGGTGCCCAGGATTTGCAGCATTGCCCTCATGTAGCCTGGGAGCCACTCCTTTAGGAACTCAGCCAGGTCGACAGTCTTGAGCTCCTCATATCTGCTCCAGCTCCACGGTCCTATCTCTATGTCTTCATACACCCCGGGTAGCACCTGCACGCGTTTCTTGTAGTGCGCCGTGATGGTCCTCTTCGTCCCATGCACGACCTCAAAGACCTTAGCACCCTCCTTCAGCGCGTCCTTCGAGACGCCCCAGAGGGCGGTGACTGCGGTTTTGATGTCCGAGTAGAGGCTCGTCACGCTGTCCACAGCCTCGCTCAGCCCGTCGCCTATGCTCCCGACGGCGGACGTCAGGGCCTCCCGGAACTTGCTCACAAAGTTGGATATGGCGCTCTTTATGAGCCCGCTCTTCTCCCGCACCGCCTGCCAGAACTCTCGAACGTCATTGAGATAGGTCTGAACCTTGCTCTTCACGCCATCCGCAAGACAGGTCACGATTCCATGAACACGCTCGAAGCTCGGCACGTCGTCAATCAGAGCCTCTATCCTGCTTGAGGCGGACAGAGCAAGCTCCTTCGCGCTCTCTATCTTAGCACGGAGATTGGACAGAAACCCCTCGCCGAGGTCCAGCGCGGCGTTGACGTTCCTTATCAAGTTGTCCCACCAGTCCCCCTTCAGGCCCCATATCTCCGACAGGACGTCGCTGAGGCTCTTTCTGCCCGCCGTGGCCTGCGCGATCTCATCCTTCACGCCCTTCAGCTCCGCCACCACCTCATCAATCCGGGTCATCAGGTCCTTTGACAGCTGGACCTGGCCCTTTATGGCCTGGATGTTGTCATCGACACGCCTTGCAAGAGCCCCAACCACTCCCCACAGGGTCTTGTCAGGCGCTATTCCTGCAATGCTCTTCAGATAGGCTCTAATTTCCTCGGGCATCTATCTTCCCCCTCTGTCCGCATTTCAGGGCTCACTCCTCCTTCTCCGGGCTCATGTGGTACGTCGACACGGGCGAGCCTGTGACAATCACGGTGCCCCCCGGCGTGGGCCCTCCTGCACCCGGTGTGGCCGGGACAACCCGGCGCTCTACGGGCCCCGTCGGGACCCTTGCCTCCTCAAACTCGCTCACCTTGATGGACTTGACCTCCGTCACCTCTCGGGAGTTGTACGTCGTGTCGAAATCTCTGCGACTGCCGACGCTCATGGCAAGCTCTCTTATGCTTTTAACCACGTTGCCCATGCTGTCGAGGACCTGCTCTATTCCCCTGTCAACCCAGTTCTTGATCCTGCCACGGACCCTGCCGAGCTCGTTCGCCACGACGTCAATGTCGGTCGAGAGGCTCTTCACGCGTGAGTTCAGAGCGGACACGGCCGAGTCAAGCGTTGTGAAGTACTTTGCCAAGGCGCCTATGCCCTCACGGTTGGCGTCTATGTCCCCGCGGTTGGCCTTAATGCGCTCCTCAAGGTCGCTCATGCGCGAGCCCGTGGCGGTCATCTCAGCAGCCTGGCTTGCGAGCTGGCCTCTGAGCTCGTCCATCTGGCTTTTGAGCTCCTCGAGCTCGTCCCTTATCCGCGAGATTGAGGCAGCCGAAGCCGCAGCGGCTTCTGCAGTGTTCTTGGCCTCAACCGCGATCGAGTAGGCCCTCTGAGAGGCCTCGTTGGAGCTGTTGACGGCCGCCCACAGGTCATCAAGCTGCTTCGACAGCAGCCTTGAGATTGCCTTATCAATCGCGTCCGTTTGTATCACCTCTATCCACCAAGGAGTCTGAGTGCGAGCGTGACGCCACCTCCGCTGCCGGACCCTGCGAGAATGGCGAGTCCGATGATCTTCCAGAAGTCCACCTTCGTCACGTAGTTCGTGGACACCTTCTCCAGGGCCCGGTCAATCTTGCTGGACATGGCGTTGAAGGACTCCCGCAGCTCTCCAATCTCGCCCTGCAGTCTGCGGAAGCGCTCCTCCTCAAGGGTCTCGACGCGTGTCAGACGCTCTATCAGCTCCCTTATGACGCGGTCTGAGTTCGATTCCGGTGCCACAGTGTGCCCTCCTACTCGCTTGAAAGAAGCTCCCTCAGGTCGTTGAAGAGTTTCTTCGCCTCCTCCGGGCTGATCTCCTCGTCCTCTATCGCCTCCTCGATGTCTCCAATCAGGTCTTGGGCCTGCTGGAGCTTTTCCCTAGTGAGCTTGAGGCCCTTCGTCAGCGCTCTGAACTTGCCTCCGAAGTAGACGGCCAGCACTGCGAGGACTACATTCACAATCGCACTCACAAGCTCGGGGTCGACATTCACGTCCATCGTCATCACCTGTCCTAGTTTGGGGGCGCGGGGCCCCACGCAAGCTCCTAAACGGTATGGGAACTCGTGGTTTATATATTTTTCTCAGGTTTCCTCTCTGCGGGGCTCTCCACCGCAAGCTCGCCCTTATTGAAGTCGTAGGAGATCGGGTACTCCTCTCCGTAGCCATTAATTTCTGCTATGCCCCTCAACTGCTCACGCATCTCCTCGTCCACCTTCTTCATCTCCTTGAACATCTTGAGCCACGCCTCCTGCGTCTCCTTCATGGCCACCCTCAAGTCTGCAAGTCTGACGGACAATGCTTGAAACTGTTGCATTCTCATGTCCTGCTCGCGCTTCTTCTTCATCAGGCTGTCCTGGACTCTCTTCGGCACTTTTATCGTCTTCGGAAATTCTTTCTTCTCGGTCTTCTTATCAGCCATTCTCATCACC
>QMYG01000004.1 GCA_003662535.1 Candidatus Bathyarchaeota archaeon | reverse complement strand
TGCCTGTGGGTAGGCCTTCTTCCTTGACCTTCGACAGGGTTTTCAGCCTTTCTTTGACTTTCGGAGCGTTCGGCTCGAAGATTTTTGCGATTCCCTCGTCTAGGCTCGAGAAGGAAAAAGTTATTAGTGCTCCGTGATTGAGTTTGCTTCTCAGGTCGGTGGGTAGGATGGCGTTCTCGTTTATGTGCGTTAGTAAGTCTACGTCCCTCAGGATTAGAGTGGATTTGGTTAAGCAGTGGATTGGAAACCTGTGGTTTGCGATGACTGCTAGGCACTTCCTCGTTATTTTGTAGTCCTTTTCTATGGGCATCCAAGGCTCTGTGGCTGAGCTTAGGGCGATTATTCCGAACTCTCCTTTTCTGGCTTGTTTGTGTAGTGCTTTTTCTAGGAGTGTCGGGGCGTTAATCTTTACTGCTAGGCCCTTGTTCATGTTCATTCCGTACTTGCTCCCACGAATATAGCAATAAATGCAGCTAAATTGGCAGAGCTGGTATGGGTTCAAAGAGTAATCGTCTAAAAACCACGCATCTCTTTTCTTATGTCTATTTAAAATAGTCTTTGCGAATATTTCCTTCACCATTCCAATTCACCAAAAAAATCATTTTCTTTTTTCTTTTCTTTTAATGAGTTGGCTGGCCCTATATGCGAAAGGCTTAAATATGAGCGTCAATACGAATCCTAAAGAGTTCTGTTGCTGGCGAATCGTGCAATTTTTAATATGTGTTTTAACGTCTTTTGCCGTAAACTTTTTAAGCAATTGCCGAATCTACCTTTATCCAAAGACGGGGGAGGGCCCGCAGCCATGAAGCCCCTAAGCGCAGTAGGCATAGTCGGATACGCCGGCTACATACCAATCTACAGGATTAAGGCTGCAGAAATAGGCCGCGTATGGGGCACAGGCTGCAAATACCCAATAATAGAGAAGGCAGTAGCAGCCATAGACGAAGACGCAACCACAATGGCCGTCGAGGCAGCGAGATACGCAGTCGCCAGAGCGCAGATAAACCCCGAAGAGATAGGTGCAATCTACGTGGGAAGCGAGTCCAAGCCCTACGCTGTTAAGCCCTCGGGGACTATCGTGGCTGAGGCCCTCGGAATAAGCTCCCAGCTCCTCGCAGCCGACTACGAGTTCGCCTGCAAGGCTGGAACCGAAGCCTTCCAAACCTGCATAGCCCTAGTGGCGAGCGGAATGGTCAAATACGGCATGGCCATAGGGGCTGACACGGCTCAGGGCAGGCCCTCAGACGAACTCGAATTCACAGCAGCCTCAGGAGCCGCCGCCTTCATCTTCGGAAAGAAGTCAGAAGAAACAATCGCCTACGTCGAAGGCACACACTCCTACTCAACAGACACACCAGACTTCTGGCGTAGACCAGAAGAACCCTACCCAAGCCACTACTGGAGATTCACAGGAAAGCCAGCCTACTTCAAGCATGTGCTCTCCGCAGCGAAGGGCCTCATGGAGGAACTCAACCTAACACCAGACGACTTCGACTACGCAGTCTTCCACCAGCCGAACACAAAATTCCCGCTGGCGGCGGCGAAGATGCTCGGAATCGAGGAGGAGAAGATTAAGCCCGGCCTCCTCGTCCCAATAATCGGAAACACCTATTCGGCTTCGTCCCCGCTCGGCCTGGCAGCCACCCTAGACGTGGCCAAGCCGGGCGACAGGATACTCATGGTTTCTTACGGCTCTGGGGCGGGGAGCGACGCCTTCAGCTTCGTTGTTCAGGAAGCTATTGAGTGGAAGAGGCCCCTAGCCCCGCCCATAGCCGCATTCGTAAACCGTAAAAAGTTGGTAGACTACGCCTGCTACACCCGCTACAGGAGAAAGCTGAGGAAGTAGCGTGATGCACGAATGTCATCAAAGGTTGCCATCGTAGGCGTCGGATGCACAAAAGTAGGAGAACACTGGGACAAGTCCCTACGCCAACTCTTCCTCGAAGCCTCGCTAAAGGCTCTTGAGGAGGCCGACGTAGACAGGGTGGACGCAATCTACGTGGGAAACATGGCCTCAGCCACAATCAACTTCCAACAACACCTAGGCGCCCTCATGGCAGACGTCATGGGAATGAGGGGCGTAGACGCAGTAAGGGTGGAAGCCGCAGACGCCTCAGGCTCAGCAGCAGTCCACCAAGCCTACATGGCAATAAAGTCCGGACAAGCCCAAACAGTCCTAGTCGGAGGCGTAGAAAAACTGACGGATGCAAGGCCAGCAGACGTGGAATACGCCGCAATGATGAGCGAACGCTCAGAATACGTCGTCTACAGCGGAATAACAATCGCCGGGCTGAACGCCATACAAACACAGCTGTATATGGACAGGTTTAATGCGAGATACGAGGACATCGTCAACTTCGCAGTGAACGACCACAGAAATGCTGCTGGAAACCCATACGCACAGTTCCCCTTCCCAATAACCGTCGAGAGGGTTTTGGAGTCCCCGCCCGTAGCCGACCCAATCAGGCTCTTCGACACAACCGCACCCGCAGACGGCGCAGCCGCCCTAGTGCTTTGCCCGCTGGAAACGGCGAAGAAACTCTGCGACACGCCCGTCGTAATCGAGGCTTCTGTCTTAGCGACGGACGGCGTGAACCCCTACGAGAGGGACGACGTGCTCACCCTCACATCCACAAGGGTAGCTGCAGAAAGGGCCTACCGCACGGCCGGCATAACTCCTAGGGACGTAGACGTAGTGGAGGTGCACAACACATCCAGCATAATGGGGGTGCTTGCGCTGGAGGACCTCGGCTTCGTGGAGAAGGGTCAAGGCTGGAGGTTCGTGGCGGAAGGCCAAATCGCCCTAAACGCCGACTTACCGACAAACACGCTTGGCGGGCTGAAGGCGAGGGGCCATCCTTGGGGAGCCACAGGCGTCTACCAGCTCGTCGAGCTTACTTGGCAGCTGCGTGGGGAGGCTGGCGGAAATCAGGTAGACGGGGCTGAGATAGGCCTAGCCCAGAGCGTCGGAGGGCTCGGCGCAACCACAGTTGTGCACATACTGAGGAGGTGGCACTAGGTGAGCGCACCAGCCGTGAGGCGTGAAATCCCCTACAGATACAGGCTCATGGGAACGAAATGCCTAAACTGCGGAGCACTCTTCCACCCGCCGCAGAGAATATGCCCGAAATGCGGCTCGAAAGACCTCGTAGAGGAGGAGCTGGCCTGGAGGGGCAGGCTCGTCGCCTACACAGTCATAAGGAGGCCGCCGAAAGGCTACGAGGACTACAAGCCCTACATAGTCGGCCTAATAGAGCTGAAAGACGGAAAACTCATACTAGCCCAAATCGTAGACTGCGACATAGAAGAAGTCCGCCCGGGACTAAAGCTCGAGGCAACCTTCCGCAGAATAAGGGAGGACGGCAAGTCAGGAATCATAGAATACGGCTACAAATTCAGGCCTGTAATTGAGTGGAACTGGCAGAAAAAGCCAAACCCAGAGAAATAAAAGCCAGTAATAACCCGCCTAGGCGAACCCCTCAGAACTTATATTCGTCGTCCTTCTCTACATAAGGGGGTAGAGGCGGGGAAGGGGATAGGCTTGACCCATAAAGACAAATACGAGCTCGTAAGCGAGCTGGCGAGGAGAAGGGGCTTCTTCTGGCCTTCCTTCGAGATTTACGGTGGGGTCGGCGGCTACATATCCTACGGCCCTCTGGGCATACTGCTGAAGGAACGCATCATCGAGAAGTTTAGGCGGTTCTACCTAAGCGGCATAAACGCCATAGAGGTAGACTCGCCTATAATCATGCCCGGCAAGGTCTTTGAGGCGTCGGGCCACGTTGAGCACTTCAGAGAGCCGATGATGGAGTGCTCAAAGTGCGGCAGGAAATTCAGGCTAGACCACCTGCTAAGAGATGCAGGAATGAGCGACACCGAGGCAGAAAAGCTCAGCCTGCAGGAAATGGTCGAGGAAATAGAGTGGAGAGATATAAGGTGTCCAGAATGCGGCGGGAAGCTTGTGAACCCAACATACTTCACGACAATGTTCCAGACGACCATAGGCCCGTATTCAGACGCAGTGGGCTACGGCAGGCCAGAGGCGGCTCAGGGCGTCTTTGTGGAGTTTAGGCGCCTATATCAGGTTGCCAGAGAGAAGCTGCCTTTCGCCGGGGTTCAGATTGGGAGGGCGATGCGTAATGAGATATCCCCGAGACAAGGCCCAATACGCCTGAGAGAATTCACAATCATAGACATGGAGTTCTTCTTCGACCCGGAGGAGCCGAGCTGCCCCCTGCTGCCGGAAGTTGAGGACGAGGTTCTGAGGCTGATTCCTGCGGAGCTGAAGCTTAAGGGTGTCTATGAGCCTGTAGATGCAACTGTTAGGGAGGCCCTTGATAGGGGCTACATACTCATGGAGTGGCAGGCGTATTTCATGGCTAGGGCTAAGCAGTTCCTAGAGCTGCTGGGAGTCCCAGCTGAGAAGCAGAGGTTCATCGAGAAGCTTGAGTGGGAGCGGGCCCACTACTCCGCTCAGGGCTACGACCAAGAAGTCTACCTAGACAGGTGGGGCTGGGTGGAGGTCTCAGGCCACAACTACAGGACGGACTACGACCTAAGCAGACACATGAAATACAGCGGAGAAGACCTACAGGTCTTCAAGGAGTTCAAGGAGCCAATCATCACGGAGAGGAAGGTCGTCAGGACGAGGATACCCAAGATAAAGGAGGACTTCGGAGGCGAAGCGGAGGAAGTCCTGAAGCTAATCGCATCCCTAACGCCAACAGAGGCAGAAAAGGAGCTAAGGGAGAAGGGCTACATAGAGCTGGCAAACGGAAGATACAGGCTCACAGACCAACACATCCACGTGCAAACCATACAAGAGAAAAAGACCGGGAAAAGGTTTGTGCCCCACGTCATAGAGCCGAGCTTCGGCGTAGACAGGCTCTTCTATGTAACACTGGAGTATGCCTACAGAACTAAGGATGGGCGCATAGTCCTCAGTCTACCTAGAGACCTAGCACCCATAGAGGTGGCTGTCTTCCCCCTAGTCAGTAGGGATGGCCTACCGGAGAAGGCTAGGGAGGTTTACAAGATGCTGGTTGAGGAGGGCTTTAGGGCTGAGTATGACGAGGTTGGCTCCATAGGTAGGAGATACGCCAGAGCGGACGAGGTGGGGATTCCCATAGCCATAACCATTGACTATCAGTCCCTAGAGGACGACACAGCCACGCTGAGGGATAGGGACACATGGTCTCAGGCTAGAAACGCCATAGAAAGGTTGCCGCAGCTCCTTCACGAATACTTCCGCTACAAAATCGACTTTGAGGATTTAGGTGAGCCTGTAAAGGCTACATAAACGAGTTATTTTTTTAAAGTTCTACCCGCTACATAAAGTGGGAAAGCTCTGCCTTCGGGGAGGGAGCGAGCATCGTCTTTCCTACTGAAAGAGCTGGGAGTGCAAAGAGGCGTATACTGAGCCTCTGCGAGGAATACATGCGAAAAATAGTGGAGCTGACTAGGCGTGTCCCCCAGATGGTAGACTGCCTGATAAAGGGGGACAGCGAAGGAGCCCAACAGCTATACATGGAGATTAGGAGGCTCAGCGAGGAGGTAGACCAGAAACGCAGGGTCATAATGGACGAACTCACAGACGTGGGTGCAATACTGACGAGCAGGGAGGACTTCATGAGGTTCGTGAACGTGGTGCACGAAATCGCTGACTTCTGCGAGGGAGCCGCCTTCCGCATAACCGAAATCCTAGACAGGAAATGGAAGGTTCCGAAAGACGTGAAGGACGACATAGCAGAGATGGCCGACGCCATGCTGGAAACTGTGCTAAGACTGAGAGAGGTGAACGCAGTCCTAGGCTACAACGCAAACGCCACAGCGGAAAAGGCAAGCGACGTGGAGGCCGCAGAGAGAGCCGCAGACGAACTCTACAGGAAGCTCGAGCTAAAAATCATAAGCAGCAAGATAGACATACCAACAATGCTACTGCTCAGGGAGGTCGCACAGTTCATGGAGGACGCCGCAGACAAGGCGGAAGACGCTGCAAACGCCGCCCGTGTCCTGGCGCTTTCCCTCTAACCAAGCCCAAGAACGCTCTGAAGAGGTGAGGGGTGTGCCGGCAGAAGCTGAGCTAGTAGAGAACTTCTTGGTCGTCTGGAACCCGGAGCAAGGTAGACGCCTCTACGCCCTAGGCTTTTACGGAAAGCCCCTAGGCATACCGAAGCCAAAAACCCCAGACTTCGACGCACCCCTAATCCTAGACCTGATGGAAGGCCTATACCTCATGGAAAAACAGAAACTCCACGTCTACAGAGGGAGGGAGAAAAAGCCGGTAACCCCGGAGGAGCTGCTGCGTGTCGCCGAGACGCTCCACAAGAACTTCAGGCAGAAATACGAGGTCTACAGGGAGCTTAGGGAAAGGGGCCTAGTCGTAACCTCTGGCATAAAGTATGGGTGCGACTTCATGGTCTACAGGCAGGGCCCAGGCCTAGAACACGCACCCTACATGCTTACAGTAAAGAACGAAGACGAGGAAATCACCGCCACAGAGATAGTTAAGGCTGGGCGTCTTGCGACGACTGTGAGGAAGAGGTTCATAATTGCGATTCCAGCAGAGAAGACGCAATATATAATGTTTAAGTGGTTTAAGGCTTAATCGCCTATAATATATAGCCAGAGATAACCGCCTTCAGCAGGTCTGCTGGGTAATCCCCAAGACCAACAACCTCAGCCTTCTTCCTCGGCCAAATAATGTCTGCCTCCAGCGAAATCTCATACTCTATGAATGCATCTCCCTCTGGAAGCTGAATCTTCAGTTCTTCCTGCGGTTTAAGCACCTTCCCAACGGCTATTTCTTTTTCTGCATTTTTCACCTTCTCCACCTTTATTAATGCGTTGTGAACGTTTCTGAGGACTAGGTAGCCGTCCCGCCACGAACCCTCTAGGTGTCTACCTTCGACACGGAAGTTGTGGAGCTTAATCCTCGTCTTGGGGTAGCCTGGCGCTTCTCCGTCAGGCGTGATTTTCGTGTCCATCTGAAGCCTGTAATCCACGTCTAGGACGTAGATGTAGTTGTCGGAATACTCCTTCAAGATGCCCTGATAGTACTTCGTCTCACCCTCAACATCGACAACCCTAACGGTTACTAGGCGTCCGATTCCGTTCTCTAGGAGCGGGTCGTAGAGCTTCCCAGCTCCAGCCAGAGCCTGCTTTTCCGCCTCTTCCAACGCCTTTTTGAGTTCTGGCGTTGAGACGCTGGCCGCTGGGAGGACGGCTGGAGTGATTGTGAGCGTCAGCTTGTCCTTAATGTAGGCGAGTGCACTGTAGATTTTTCGTTTGAGCCTGTAGAGTGGGCCTGCTGCGTAGAGCCTCTTAAGCTCAGCCCACTTCTTCCTCAGCTCGCTCTCACTCAACATATGCCTAAAGATGAGAATCGCATGGAGGTCCCCAAGCTGGCTTGGGTAAACCTTCTTGGAGACTAGGCTCGGAGGGGCCCAAGGATTTATTTCGATATCATCTAGGGTTAGGTCTTGGCGAACAACGCCTATGCGTTTAAACTCCTCCAAAAGCTTCACAGCCTCGTCGAGGAACTTCCTCTCCCCAGTCTCCTCGTAATTCTCCTTAAGAAAGGCGAGAAGGGCCTCAGGATTTTCGACCTGCCTCCGGTCGAGCATTACCTCAAAGCCGCCCTTACTCCTAGGCGGTAATATGAGCCTGCCATAATAGGCGTCATTCCCAAGGAAAACGACGCAACGCTTCCCAATGACCTGCTTAAGCACCCTATCCTTACTAAACCAATCCACTATCGAGTATATCAGCGAAATCAGAAAGCCCGTCCCAATCACGTAGACGAACAACCAGATGTAGTTTGCAACACCTGGTAGCACGTCTACGCCACCTGACTTTTAGCTTTGTGGAAAAATAAAAGCCTTATGCACGCCTTTGGATGAAGAAGTGTGTTTCATCATTGTAGGCGCTTTGTTATTGCCTCGCTTATCTGGTCTATCATCCTGTCCCACAGGCCTTTCAGGTTTCTGCGGAATATCTTGGCGACATCGTAGAAGATTAGGGCGAAAGCGACGAGGAAGACGACGCCCACGAGAGTCCTTAATATGCTCAGCTCCTCGGGGGTGTAGCTGATTAGTGGGGAGACTGCGGACCATATCATGAGTATTCCTAGTAAGTAGACTATGTCCATGGCCGCCTTCCTGTAGGCTGTTCCAGTTATTCCGAGCATTACGACAAAGCGGTTTGACGCCAGCTCCAGCAGGGTCTTCAGGGACTGAAGCATCCCGTATCCGAAGTATATAATCGCCAGAAGGTTTAGAAGCGAAAGAACCTGTGAAACAGACGCTGAGAAGACCCCGAAGAACGAGACTTCTGCTTCTCCGAGGGCGTAGGCGATGAACCTAATTAGAGCTAATGCAATAGCCAGCTTAATTCCGTTAGACAGGAGCTCCGTGAGAGAGGTCTTCACCTTCCTTTTCAGCGGGTGCTTGGCCTCCATGAACTTTTTTAGGCGTTTAATCTGCGGGTATGGGGGCCTAGCTTCAATGCGCCTCATGCTTCTGTGGAAATCCTTCTCGTAAAGCGTGAGCGCCTTAAAGGCGAAGAGCACGGGAGCTACCGCACAGAAGATGAGCGGAAGCCAGAGGGCGTTGAGCAGGCCCCCAAGCATTATTAGGAAGAGCCTGACATCACGGGTGGCCCAGGGGAAGCCGCTTCTTAACCTGTGAACGTCTAGGCGTGTGGCTGACAGCTTGGTTATGTAGCTGACGAGGACTATGCCAAAGGCGGCTAATGCAGTCAGCATCAGTGCAACGTCTACCGGCATGACGCTCAGCTTTATGGTAGACAGACCAATCGCCGTTATTAGGGCTATGTCTGCGAACCTGTCCAGCACAGTGTCCAGAAAGCCGCCCCAGGCGCTCTCCTCTCTTCGGAGCCTCGCAAGCTCCCCGTCCACACCGTCTAGGATTGAGGCTACCTGAGCGAAAACGCCAGCGAGAGGTAGACTGGCTATGAGAAACAGGAAAGCTGAAAGGAGAGCCGTTAGGAAGCTGAGAACGCTCACGTGATTAGCTGTCAGCCAATCGAGCCTCCTGTAGAGGAATAGGGAGATTCTCGTGGAAATCGGCCTATTCAGATATTTAGACACGGGTCCGTCTGTGGGTTTCACCATATCCCTTCGCACAATCCTCCAATACAGCTTCCTAGCCTTAACCAAGTCCTCTGGGGTGTCTATGTCCATCCAGAGCTTCCCAGTCGTGTCCACATACGCAACCTTGCCAGCCTTCGCTGCGTAATTGACGAGGTCGGCGATGCTGGACTCAGCACCCTTATCCCTAATCACCTCATCTATCATGCTGAGAGCCTTACGTGAGAAGAGAAACAGTCCAGTGTCGATGCCAGAAATCGGAGGCAGCTTCTTACCAACCCTCTTCACCCTTCCGCCGGAGAGCACAACCTTGAGGCCCTCCTCAGCCTTCTCCCATGGAGGGTCTCGGTCTAGGCAGAGGGTTATTACGCCGTCAGAATCCGCCTCCAAAAGCTTCCTTAGCAGGGAACGCTCAAAAATGTGGTCAGACATACAAACCAAAAACTTATCACCATCAACCTCGCCAACAGCAGCCCTCAACGTGTGCAGATTGCCAAGACCATCACCATCAACAGTTACAATCTTCACCCCATCCCCGAGGCTTTCCTTAAACTTCTCAGCCAGCTCGGGCCTTGTAGCGATTATAATATCGTCTACCTCAACACTCCTAAGCTGACTGAGTATGAAATCCATGATGGTTACTCCCGGGGCTATCTCTAAGAGGGCTTTGGCTGTGGACTCCGTGTAGGGCCTAAGCCTGCTGCCCTGTCCAGCAGCTAACACAATAGCATCTACCCTATCCACTCATCCCACCTCAGAGAGAGGACTAGGGATAATTTCTATATATTATGAGAAATGGCGCAAAATATAAAAGTTTTGCAGCCGACACCAAACCTTAAACCCCAACGCTGAAAAGCCCCGAAAAATATCAAGATTTCTCAAAACACCAACCTAACAGTAGCGAAAATTTCTCTCGAGCTTAGGATGAATGTGCAGACTGGCTGGGTCGTTTTTGGAGCTTTTCTTTGATAATATTTTTAAGGCTACCCCGAATGCTTTTATTGGGTCATTATTATGGGTGGGGTTCTGCTCTGGCGTGGATGCACCTACCCGGCGAAGCTCGTAGAGGAGTTGGAGGCGCTCCTCCGTGTTTTGAACCATGCGAAGGTAGACTTTAGCATACTTGAGGACGAGAAGTGCTGCGGCTACCCCCTCATACTGCTCGGGAGGAGAGACCTAGCCAAGGAAATAGCGGAAGAAAACTCGAAAAAGCTCAACAAATACAGCCTAGTAATCACCCCATGCCCAGCCTGCTTCCGCATGTTCAGCCAATTCTACCCAACCCTAGGCGCAAAAACCCCAGAAATAATGCATGTAAGCCAGTTCCTGCACAAACTAATGCAGGAAAAGAGGATAGACGCAAGCGAGCTCAAGCCTGTCAAGCTCAAGGTCATGTATCACGACCCCTGCGAGCTAGGAAGACACATGGGCGTCTACGAAGAGCCGAGAAAAATCCTAGCGGAGATTCCGGGCCTAAGCCTATACGAGCAGAGGTTCGTCAGGGAGAAGAGCGTCTGCTGCGGCGGGGGAAGCCTCCTACCAGTCTACACGTCAAGCCTCTCAGCTATGGTCGCCGCAAGGAAGCTCCTCGAGGAGGACAGAATACCTGAAGACTTAGACGCAATAGTTACCACCTGCCCCCAGTGCATACTGAACATAAGGCAGGGAATCCGGTGGATAAGCGAGGAAAAGCCGATAAACGTCAGAGTCTACAACCTCGCCCAAATCCTAGACATGTCCCTAAGAGGTGAGATACAGTGAGCGAGGTAGACGCAATCTTCGAGAAATACTTAGAGAACCTCTGGGACGCAACCCAAGACGACTTCCTAAGACTAGCACTATCCAGAGCCGTCGAATCCTACAGGAGAAACAGGAACAACGCCTTCAAACGCTACCCCTACATAGTGGAAAAAGCCAAACAACTAAGGAAAATCAAGGAATACTCCATAGACCACATGGAGGAACTGGCAAAAGAAACAAAAGACATCGTGGAAGAGCTGAAAGGAAACTGCATAATAGCCAAGACTCCAGAAGACGCAATAAAATACATAAACGAAGTGGTAGACGAAGGAAGCCTAGTCATAAAATCCAAGAGCATAACAAGCGAAGAACTCCACATAAACCAGCACCTAGAGGAAAGAGGATGCACAGTCTACGAAACAGACCTAGGCGAATTCATCATCCAGCAACTAAAAAGCAGGCCAATGCACATACTCTCACCAGCAATCCACGTCCCAAGAGAAAAGGTCGCAGAACTCCTAAGCAAAATGCTGGGAAAACAGCTACCACCAGACATACCAACCCTAGTAGGCGAAGTAAAACGCTTCCTCAGACAAGTCTACTTCAAAGCAGACGTGGGCATAAGCGGCGCAAACGCCATAGCAGCAGAAACAGGAACAACATTCATCATCGAAAACGAAGGAAACGCAAAGCTCGTTACTGGACTCCCAAAGAAACACATAGTTATCGCTGGCTTAGAGAAGGTTGTGCCAACACTGCAGGACGCCATGCTGGTCGTGGAGGTCGCCAGCAGGTATGCAAACTATAAGGCGCCGTCCTACGTGAACCTCATCAGCTGTCCAAGCAAGACAGGCGACATAGAGAAGCAGGTTGTCTACGGGGCGCACGGCCCAAGCGAATACCACGTAGTCCTCCTAGACAACAACAGAACCAAGATGGCGAAAGACCCGGTCTACAAGCAGGCCCTCTACTGCCTAAGGTGCGGCGGATGCCTCTACGAATGCCCAATCTACCCACTGACGGCAGGCCACTTCGGCTACCTCTACATGGCAGGCTTGGGCGCAATACTCACACGCTTCCTAATAGGCGGAATAGAAAACGCCGCACCAATCGCCTACACCTGCCTAATGTGCGGAAGATGCAAAGCACACTGCCCAATGGAGATAGACGTTCCAGAAATGGTGCTAAAACTAAGACAAGAACTAGCAGAAGCAGGACTAACGCCAAGCTGGGTCAAGGAAGGCGTAGAAGCAATAACAGGAATAAAAATCCGATAAACCAGCACCAGAGGCGGAAACTTCTTAGGTAGACTGGGTAATATTTAAATAGGCTTCACGACGCAGGGTTTAAAATAAGGTGAGGAGAATGAGTGCGGAAAAGCCAACTTTGTCCTTTTCCAACTCCGTTCTACAGCTAGAAATGGAGAAAGCCTTCGAATACCTAGATAAGGCGAGAGAAGTCGCCAGCAGAGGCGTAGACGTAATCTCCTTCGGAATAGGCCAACCAGACACACCCACACCAGAACACATAAGGGAGGCCGCAAAAAAGGCACTAGACGAAGGCTTCACAGGCTACGTCTCACCACCGGGAATACCGGAACTCAGAGAAGCCATAGCCAACTACATCTCAGAATTCACTGGAGCAGGAGACATAAAACCAGAAGAAGTCATAGTAACCCCGGGCGGGAAGGGCGCAATCTTCATGGCCATAGCAAGCTATATATCGCCGGGAGACGAGGTCATAGTCCAAGACCCGGGCTTCCCAGCCTACGAATGCACAGTAAGATATGCAGGCGGAAAGCCCGTCTTCATCCCACTAAAGGAGGAAGAGGGGTTCCGCCTAACCCCAGAGGCGGTCCAAGAACACATAACACCAAAGACTAAGATGATAATCCTGAACAACCCGCACAACCCTACAGGAAGCATGTGCACAAAGCAGGACATTCAGGGCATACTGGAAATAGCCAAGGAAAACGGGATAATCGTCCTCTCAGACGAGATATACGACCACTTCATCTACGAAGGGCAGTTCCACAGCGTCCTAGAAGACCCAGACTGGAGAGACTACATACTATACCTAAACGGCTTCTCAAAAACCTACTCCATGACGGGGTGGAGGCTAGGCTACATAATCACCAACGCAAAAGCAATAGAACGACTAACAGTCTTCGCAGTAAACAACTTCTCGTGCGTAACATCCTTCGCCCAGAAAGCAGCCGTAGTCGCCCTAACAGGACCACAAGACTTCTTCAAAGAGGTCCTAGCCGAGTACAGGCGCAGAAGAGACTTCACAGTCGAAGCCTTCAACTCGCTCCCGGGGGTCAGGGTGCTCAAGGCCCCAGCAACCTTCTACCTCTTCCCAAACGTGAAGGAAATCCTAGAGCAGACAGGCATGACGACCGAACAGTTCTCCCTAAAAATGCTCGAGGAAAAGGGCGTAGTAATGCCGCCGGGAGTCCCCTCCTTCCCACTAAAGGCCGGAGAAGGCTACGTGAGGGTCTCCTACGTCCAGCCAATAGAACGCATAAAGCAGGGCGTAGAACGCCTAAGACAAGGAATAGAAGAACTACTAGAAAAAGCCTAAAGACCAGAAAGATTTTTTAACGCCCCACGAACCCCATTTTTCTCGGCGGCCGTAGTCTAGCCTGGATTAGGACACCGGCCTGCCACGCCGGCGACCCGGGTTCAAATCCCGGCGGCCGCACCAACATCAACGTAAAAAGCTCCGTATGGACATTTATAGCTCGTCTAAGCTTTTTTGGTTGAGGGTGTGGGTGTGGCTGGTCTTGTGGATTGTGTGCGTGGTTTGATGCGGGATGGGTTTGTGCGTGGTTTGGTTGATCGCCGTGTTTCTGAGTTTCTTAGTGTTTATGGTGCTGGTGATGGGCGTTGGTTTGAGGAGCTTGTTTTCTGCATTTTGACTGCGAATTCTAGCGCTGAGACTGGTATTAGGTGTGTTGAGGCTTTGAAGGCTAGGGGTTTGATTTTTGACGGTTCTGTTAGTGATGTTGCTCGTGTGCTTAGGGGGGTTGGGCATAGGTTTTGGCGTGTTAGGGCTGGTTTTATTGTTGGTGCTCGTCGGTGGGTGCCCGGCCTCAGGGCTAGGGTTCTGGGCTTCGGCGAGCCTGTTGCGATGCGTAGGTGGCTCGTAAGCAGGATTAAGGGGATTGGCTGGAAGGAGTCCAGCCACTTCCTGAGGAACGTGGGCATTCTCGACGTGGCGATTATCGATAGGCATATATTGCGTGTGATGCGGGAATACGGCCTCATCAGCTGGTCTGGTAGGACGCTTACCGAGTCTAGGTATCTGCGTTATGAGCGGATTCTTAAGGGTATAGCTGAGGAGTTGGGCATCCCTGTGGGTGTTTTGGATTTGTATTTGTGGTATATGAGGACTGGGAAGGTTCTGAAGTAGCCCTAAATCCTTATTTATGGATGGGCAGTCCCTTAATGCAAGGGTGGTCGGGCTGTGTCTGAGCGAATCAGCATTAAGGATTTCCAGAAGATGGACATCCGTGTTGGTAGAGTCCTGAAGGCTGAGCGTATACCCGGAACGGAGAAGCTGATTAGGCTTGAGGTAGACATAGGGGAGGAACGCCCCAGACAGCTGGTTGCCGGCGTAGCCGACTACTACACGCCTGAAGAGCTCTTGGGGAAGAACATTGTGGTTCTGGCGAACCTCGAGGCGAAGAAGATTAGGGGTGTCGTATCCAACGGGATGCTTTTGGCGGCTGACGTGAACGGCAGGCCCTACATACTGACTGTAGATGACGAGGTTCCGCCCGGAAGTCCTGTGAGGTAGACTGCTTAGAGGGGGCCGGGTCTTTTCGCTTTTCATTCGCTGTATGGCTTAAACTCGCTTATTGCTCCTAGTATTTCTGCGATTTCGTATTTTGGCGGTGTGTCGTATGTGATTTTTATTATGACTGATAGCGTTCCGTTTG
>QMYG01000003.1 GCA_003662535.1 Candidatus Bathyarchaeota archaeon | reverse complement strand
GTGGTCTCCGATTTCCTCCATGAGGACTGTTAGTCTGCTGGCTAGCACCTCGCAGGTCCACTCGTGGGTTATCGGCCTTTCTAGGAAGGCGTCTAGGAGGTGCTTGGCTATCGTGAAGGAGACAGTTGGGCTGCTAAGGTTTTCCCTACCGAGTATCGCATTCATATTTGCAATCCACTGCTTGTTGGCTGTCGCCATGCCAACTCTTAGGCCTGCGATTAGGCAGGTCTTGGAGAGGCTAGAGAGTATGCACATGTTCTCGTAGTGTCTACGTCCAACATCCCTGAACTTCTCGTGTATCTCGTTTAGGAAGGACCTATCAAAGACAGCCTTATTTTCGGTCAGCCGTATTATAGTGAAGAGGTATGGTGCGTCCCATATCACGCCGCCATTATGCTCCTCCATAAGCCTAGCAATCGTCTCCAAATCCTCGACGGACGTATACCCTGTGGGGTTATTCGGCATACTCAAATAGAAAACTTGGTTCTGCCCAAGCTTAGACTCCAAATCAGAAACATCCAGAGCCAGCTCCTCCGTCAGCCTAACACGGGTCTCCTTCAAGCCGTGGTCTTTCAGTATGCCCGGTATCGGCGAGTAGTCCCACCTGAGCATGAGAACCTCGGTGCCGGGCTTTAAAGCCCTGAGGCTTACGGCCATCGCCTGCTGTCCGCCTGCTGTAACTAGGATTCTGTCTAGGTCGTCGTCTGTGAGGGGTAGGCCGTGTATTTCTCTGAAGTACCGTAGAACCGACTGTTTTATCGGCGTGGTTCCGCCTGTGGGGGAGTAGGCGAAGCCTGACGGCTTCTCGTATAGGCACTCTATTAGGCCTTTTGCCACGCTCTCTGCGATTAGGCGGAGGCCCTCGGGCACGCCTTCCTCAGCCTCGATTTGCATAGTTCTGAAAAGCTTCAGTTTTAGGGGGAGTGCGCCGACGTTCCCGCTTGAGAAGTCGTAGACAGGTAGACCCTTCTCCTTACGCTCAGCCGCCTTCGCCATCGCCTCACGAATCGCTGGGGGAGGCGGAGTCGGGGCTAAGTAATCCTGCAGCAAACTACACCCACCTCTTAACAAAAGCATAACATGAAAATACACATTAAACTTTGCCAACTCCAAGAAACACCCAGCTCCACAACCACACAGAAAAACCACCCACAAAACCTAAAAGGTAGACAACAAAAACAGCACCAATCTACCTCAAATAAGAGACGAAAAATAGAGGATAAAAAGAAATTCTTTATGAAAAGTTAGGCGCTTAACTAGCTATTATGCATCAGGTTCTGAGAGCCTACCGCTTAATTTTTTCTTTAGATATTTACGAGAAATTCCCATCTAATCTTAGAATTAGATGTTAGTATTTTTGAACTTTACATGTTTATATATGGCAGTTTTCAAAATATTATCGAAGAATATATCAAGGAGGGAAAGAACGGGAAATGTCTTTCTCCTACCCGATAAGAAGGCCTGAAAAACCCATCGTAAAGATGGCCATAGTCGGCTTCGGAGGCTGTGGATGCAACACAACCAGCAACCTCTACGGGAAGAGCGCCATACGCCTCATAGCGGTAGACACAGACGCAAGCGTACTATCAATCGCTAAGGCTGACGCAGTGGTGCACATCGGGGAATTCCTAACAAAGGGTAGGGGGACGGGGGGAGACATAGGCCTAGGTAGGAAGGTCGCAGAAAAGGACGTAGACAAGGTGCTAGACGCCATTGGGGAGCCAGACCTCCTAGTAGCCGCAGCAGGCCTAGGCGGGGGAGTAGGCTCAGGAGCCATGCCCTACATACTGTCAGCCTTCAGGGAGAAACACCCAGACAAACTGATAGGAGCAGTCGTTACAATGCCCTTCAAATACGAGGGTGCGGAGAGGATAAAAAACGCTCAAATCGCCCTAAGGGAGCTCCTAGACGCCACGGACTTCGTAATAGTGAACCTAAATGACCTGCTCCTGAAGAGGTACGGAGACCTACCGGTTCAAGACGCCATGAAAATCATGGACAGCATGCTCGTCTACGGCTTGTCGGGCCTAGCGGACATGCTGGACCCAACCAACTCGGTGATTAGGACCGACTTCTCCGACTTCACTTCTGTTGTGAAGAGGAGCGGCGTGAACCTGCTCGGATACGGCATACAGGCCAGTGCGAGGAAAGCTACGGAGAGGGCGATAGAGCAGTGCCTCCTCGACGCAGACCTCTCGACGGCGAGGGGCGCCCTCGTGTTCGTGAAGGCACCTCTAGGTGCGAACCTGAAGGAGGCGAGCGAAGCCCCCAGAGTGCTTAACGAGATTTATGGTGTTGATAAGGTTACTTGGGGCTTGAAGGTAGCCCCAGATGTTAAGCGCACTCACGTAATGGTTGTTGCGAGTGGGGTTAGCTCACAAACAATTGATGAAACTCTCAAAGAAATAGGAGGTGAGTAGGAAAGATGGGAATTGTTGGAGACGAGAGCGTACTGGCTGAAAGGGAGCGCATGGCGGCTGTAAAAATAAACATCGTCGGCGTAGGCGGATGCGGGAACAACGCAATAAACAACCTCTACAAGCTGAAGCTGCCAGCCAAGCTAATCGCAATGAACACAGACGCCCCAGTCCTAAGGAGAACGTCAGCAGACAAGAAGGTCCTCCTTAGCGGGCTGACGGAAATACCGAGGGGAGCACACGGAGTCCCGGATGTCGGCGCCAAAGCCATGGAGAACAGCATAGAAGATGCCTTAGCAGCCATAGATAAGGACGTAGACGCTGTAATCGGAATCGCTGGGCTGGGAGGGGGAACGGGAACAGGCGGCCTACCAGTGCTGTTCAGAGAGCTGGCACTGAGGAGGAAGGAGGCGCTCAGAATCGCAGTTGTAACGCTTCCGTTCAGGGAGGAGGGTGAGGAAAGGGTAAAGAATGCACAGATGGGTCTGCAGGAGCTCCTAGAATGCTCGGACACGATAATACCGAATGCGAACGACGTGCTGGCTGAAAAGATGGGCGGGATAACCCTGCCCTACGCTTTCAAGGTGATGGACAGGAAGATAGCGAGGGTCGTTGAGGCACTGGTGAGGCTTCAGTCCCCCGAGGTCGGGCCAGGCATAATAAACGTAGACTTCTCGAACGTGAAGCGCATAATGCGAAACGCACGCATCTCCTTCGCTGGAGTCGGCGAGGGTAGGAGAATCTACGACGCCTTCAACAGGGCGTTAAGAGACGACTACGCAGAGACAGACCTCTCCACAGCCCACGGAGTGCTACTCTTCTACGAGGGGAAGGAAATCTACCTCGATATGGGGCAGATAAGGAGCACGATAAACTACATAACGAACAACTTCGGCACATCCACCGTGTTCTTCGGCATAAGGCCAACATGGGAACTGGCAGAGGTAAGGGCCTCGGTGATTGCCTGCGGAGTAAAAAGCGGCTACGTCGAGGAATTCTTGGGAGGAGGTGTCTAAAATGGCGTTCCTCCTGAGAAAGAAAGAGAACCCTCCGCTCGAGGAGCTCGTAAACCAGTTCCTAGACGAAAACTCGGGGGAGGTAGACTTAGCTTGGCACCTAGAGATGGAGAAGATGCCCTACATCCCGCCTGTCGTTAAGTTCATGGACTGGATGGCTGAGAAGGGCTACAACTCTAACTACGACAGGAAAACGATTGAGGCCGAACTGCTGAAGGCCGTCGAGGCTAGGGTAAGTAAGAGGGGGGTGAAGTAGGATGACAGCCCACTCGGAGGACGCATACTTAAGGGAGGTTATGAGCAAGCGGGCGGCCATAAGGATGGCCGTGGTCGGCATAGGCGGGTGCGGATGCAACACGATCACGAACCTAGAGCTGGCTGGGGTTGAAGTCCCAACAATCGCCGTAGACATGGACGCAGTCTCACTACACAAAACGAAGGCGAAACACAAGATACTCGTAGGAGAAGCCACAACACGGGGCAGAGGCTCGGGAGGACTTCTGCCGCTGGGGAGAAAAGTGATGACGGATGAGGTTGGAAAAGTGGCGAACCTGCTGGAAGACGTGGAACTCGTAATAGTAACAGCTGGGCTAGGAGGCGGAACAGGAAGCGGGGGAATAGCGGCACTCCTAGAATACATGGACGAAAACATGAAAGACAAGCTCGTCTGGAGCATGGTAACACTACCCTTCGAATCAGAGGGGAGCGAAAGAGCGGAAAACGCACGCACAGCACTAAAGGAAGTGCTGGAACTCTCCGACATGACAATAGTCCACAGCAACGACGTCCTAAAGGCAAAGGCGAGACAAGCATCGATAATTCAGGCATTTAAACGCATGGACCAAGTCCTAACGAACGCAATCACCGGGCTTATCAGGCTTCAGGGGGCTGAGCCTGTTCCGGGCCTAATCAGCATAGACTTCTCGAACATTGAGCGTGTAACTAGGGATTCCGGGCTTGGCTTCGTCGGCGTCGGAGAGGGCAGGGACACGCTTACGGCCTTCGAGAACTCGCTTCAGGAGAACTACGTAGAGGCGGACATCACGAACGCTCAGGGGGCTGTAACCCTGATTGAGGCGAGGAAGGCTGTGCTGAGCACCGGAGGCGTCGAGGAGATACCGAGAATACTGAAGGAGCGCTACGGCATAACGACAATATACTTCGGAGTCCGCCCAGACTGGACGCTCCACCTACCGAAGGTTACCCTGATAACTTCGGGGATTCGCTCGAAGCTGGTAGACAACTACCTGAGGGGGGCCTAGATGAGCGAGGACGTCGAGCCCGGAATAGTCGTCGTCGGCGTGGGCGGATGCGGGTGCAACACGCTGAACAGGCTCTACGAGGTTGGGGTAGACGTCCCAACCATAGCAGTTCACACGGAGGCGGTCCACCTAAAGACCGTGAAGGCTTCAGCCAGCATACTGATAGGGAGGACGACGACGGAGGGCAGGGGGAGCGGCGGGAACCTGATGAAGGGTCAGATGGCGATGAGCGAGAACGTAGACGAGGTCATAGCGGCTATGGGCTCCCCGAACGTGGTCATCATAACCGGAGGGCTTGGCGGGGGGACCGCCTCAGGCGGAATTCCGAGGCTGTTAGAGGAGGTGAGGGCGAGGTTTACAGACGCCCTGAGAATCTGCCTAGTTACCATCCCCTTTACCTTTGAGGGCGTGAACCGCATGGAGAACGCTAGGATGGGGCTCAGGGCGATAATAGACCGCTCAGACCTCACAATAGTGAACATGAACGACCTACTGCTGAAGAAGATAGGCGACATACAGGTTCAATACGCCTTCAAGTTCATGGACAGCATCCTCGTGAACACGCTGAAAGGCCTCATAGACATAATCACGAAGCCAGCTGTCGTCAGCATAAGCTTCGCAGACTTCCACTCCCTAGTGAAGGACATGAACCTAGGCATGGTCGGGCACGGCGTAGGAAGAAGGGTGAAAGAAGCCCTAGACAACGCCGTGAAAAACAAGCTCATAGACGCAGACCTAGAAACGGCTGAAGGAGCCCTAATGTACATAACTGCGCCGCCAACCGTTACGCTGCAGGAGGCGAGCGAGGCCGCGAGAACTCTGACGGAGCAGTACCGCATCGGGAGGGTGTTTTGGGGTCTGAGGATGGAGGAGGGCCTGGAACGCCCTACTGTGATGCTTGCAGCCTCGAACGTCACGTCCCCGACGATAACGAGCCTCATAGGGACGACTGAGAAGATATTTTAGCTGGCGTGAGGGGGTTCGGCGACTATCTCGCAGTACTGGTCTCCCTTTGCGATGCACTTTTTCTCAGTTCCCCTTATTTTTACGTTTTTTCCGCACATTTCAGCCAAATACTGCATTATTCCTGCGATGAATCCGCAGATTAGGTGGCAGGCAGGCTTGTTTCTGCCTTTCATCTCCTCTGCTGGGGACGCTCTAACTACTACGTCTACCTTTGGCTTCTTCAGGTCTAGCTCCGCCACGCCGAACACGCCCCATCCCCTGAGGGAGGCTGTGTGTAGGCAGGCCTGAAGTATGGCTGGCGGCTTTAATCCGTAGGCTTTCAGGCTCTTCGCTAAGTTGTAGCCTCCTCTGAAGCCTGCACGGTAGAAGATGAGGGCTGCTCCACGCTCCCCAATAAGCTCCTCCATCGTTTGCTGAATGAGCGCCAAAAAACTCCTTGTAAGTATGAGCGCCGGAATTCCGTCTACAAAGAGTCTACCTTCACCGTCTATACGGATTTTCTCGGCGATTTCCCCGACTTTCAGTCCTTTCTTCAACGGTAATCCCGTCTTATCTCTGGTGTTTATCCTCATGCTTGGGGCTCTTCTTGGCTTTTTCAGTCTTTCTCCCGTAGTAGCGTAGGAGTATCTCCCTTCTGCGTTCAGCCCTCTTAGCCTCGAAGTAGGCGTAGAGCTTATAGAGGTAGACGTAGGTTATGTAGAAGCACATCCCATAGAAGGCTCCGAGGAAGAGCAGGCCGGGAAGCTGGTAGGGAACCATCTCCAAGTAGGCGTTCAGCGGAATCTCCCCAGTCCAAGAATAGTAGAGCGAATCACTAAACATCTTGGACAAGGCGAAAAGCGGAGACCAAGCCAACGTAACCTTGAAGGTATAAGGCCTAATAGCCCTCACAAGCGGGATTTGCGCATATATTGCGTCCAGATAGAAGCTGAGCACAGCTAAAGGCAGGTAAATAACCCCAATCCTCATGAGAGCGTTTGAGGAGAGGCCCACAGCCGCATAAATGAGCGTCAGCAAAAAGGCCTGAATGAGGCTGGACAAAACCCCCAAACGCCTACGATAGGGGTTGAAAGCCTCATACCTAAAACCCATAACACAAACACCAAAATAGTATGGGAGGTGGAGAAACTATATCAGCCTTTGCGCCAGCCCTAGCCAAGCCTGACCTGAATGTACCAAGCGGTGCAGTACCACCACATGATGGTGCTGAACAGCAGCAGTATGAAGGTTATCCAGCTGGGCCTAACCTCCTTGCCGGCCGGGTGTATCTTCGGCAGGACGTACCAGTTTAGCACCAGCAGGGATGTGCAGAAAATCGCCTGAACCGCCATGTTCAGGATTCCGGTCGACAGAATCAGGGTTGCTGGGCTCTTCAGGAATATCTGGATGCAGCCGACGATGATGAACAGCGTGAAGAACGAGTAGTAAATCTTTCTGTACTCCCAGTCGTGGATGGCTGAGTAGGCCATCAGCAGGGAGACTACGAATAGGTAGACGACGTAGAGCGCAAAGGTCGCCGGGGCTCCGATGGACAGGGGCAGGATGAAGATTGCCAGCCAGATGTACATCAGTATGACGGTCTTTGGTATGCTCTTCACCCTTCCTTTGAGGCCTACGTAGGCGTAGTCGCTGACAATCCTAGACATCAGGTCTCCAGCTGTGAACTGGATATCGAACAGGAAGAAGAAGCCCAGCAGCAGCATGACGATTCTGCCCGGCTCGCCGAAGGCCTTGGCGAACCACTCACCCTGCACAGTAACTAGTTGCCAGCCCTTAGGCGTTAGGCCCGCTGGGTGCAGTATTCCGTAGGAAAGCCAGGCCGTCCAGACGATGGTGAACATGTTGAACAATACGCCGAAGAGGTTGTCCAGCCACAGGGTTCTAACCCACTTCTTCCACTCGGCGATGTTCTCTGGGGTCGCCTCAAAGGCTACGCCGACGCTTGGTATGGCCTCCGGCTTGCCGGTCAGGGGGCTGGTTACCCTACCTACGTGGGCAGCCTGCCCCCAGTTTCCGTCCCTAACCCAGAAGCTGTAGCCAGTGTTCCAGATTCCGCCCGCACCCGTGTAGGTGATGCTGGTAATCAGTACGGCTGTGTCAGCCACGTCCCAGTTGGGCGGAACCTTAGGCAATATTGGAATCGCTGGATTAACCTTCAGGCTCAGGAAGGAAGCGAAGAACTTGCCACCGACCGCCAGAACCTCGGGGGTCGCCAGCACGGCGGCCAGCATCCCGAAGAAGGATGCGATGGCCGCCAGCGTCTCAATCACCTCGACGACCCTGTAGGCGACTGGTCCAAACATAACGATGAGCCACGTAATTATGTTCAGCAACACCATCCAGAACCGAACCTGACTCTTCGTGTCCCAGCCCGGCGGGAACTTAGTGATCGCCGTCATGGCGCTGGCGGCGGCACCCTGATAGCCGCCGACCCACGAGAACATGATGACGGCGAAGGCGAAGCAGACCCAGCCCCAGATGAAGTGTATCCTCATAAAGCCGTCGTAGACGCTCTCACCCGTGGCCAGCGTATATCTACCCAGCTCCTGATTATACCACCACTGCAGAATCGCCCAGATAGGCATCCAAGCCATGAACCATAAGCCATACTTCGAGACGAGGTATGGCCACCAGATTAGCTCTCCGCTGCCCTGACTCAGCCCAGCCCAGATGATTCCAGGCCCGAAGACGGCGGCATAACCAGGGAATTTAGCTACGTCTTTGACCTCGAATGGGATGTCGAGGCGCCCGAAGATGATATGGCTCTTTTTCTCTTCAGCCACTTCAATCCACCTCTGACCTCTTTTTATCATAGAGGTTAATATTTAAGCTTTATCATTATGACCATCCATCTTTATAAGTAGATAGGGGAATCTGGCAAAAATATGTGTATGTTTTCGAGTTTTTATCTAATATTCTCTGTGTAATTTGGTGGAGTGTTAATATTAGTCTGGGTATTAGCCTTGAATTAGGTGTGGTGTCATCAAAGTTAAATCCTTTCTGCTTTTTGTAGTGTTGGGGGTGTTTCTGGTTGGCTAGGGCTGTGATGGTCTCTCCGAGGTTTATGCCTTGGTATGAGGCTCCTAAGCATAAGGGCGCCTACGGGAAGGACCTGATAACGCCTGAAAACTCCGACGCTGAAAAGCTAGCAGTAAGACTCTTCCACATAGAGCCCGGAGGAATGGCTGAACCCCACAGCCACAAGGTCATGGAGCACACCTTCTACGTGATTAAGGGGAGCCTCCTCGTCATCTGCGACGGAGAAAAGCACCAATTATGCGAAGGGGACATAATCCACATACCGCCGGGAGTAACGCATGAAGTCTACAACACCGGAAGCGAGCCTACCGTTATTCTAGCTTCCTACGCCCCTCCCAAAGATGAATAAAGCGGTTTTACAGCCCCAAAACTTCCTCATTTTTCTTTTTGACTCATAAAAAATGGTGGGGTTTGAGGGTTGGGTTTATATCATGAAGATTGCTCCCTTGTCGGCTGAGGACACTATCTTTGAGTAGACGTATAGGTAGCCCTTCTTCACCTTCGGCTCGATTGGCTTCCACTCCTCGAGCCTGGCCTTTATCTCTTCCTCTGGAACCTCTAGGTCTAGGCGTCTCGCCTCAATGTCTATGCTTATGATGTCCCCGTCCTCTACGACGGCGATTGGGCCTCCCTCCATCGCCTCCGGAGACACATGGCCTATGCATGGGCCTCTGGTCGCACCGGAGAACCTGCCGTCCGTAACTAGGGCGACCGATTCTCCGAGGCCTAGGGACATGACGGTGGCTGTAGCGACGAGCATCTCCCTCATTCCTGGCCCGCCCTTCGGGCCCTCGTATCGGATTACGATGACCTGGCCCGGCTGTATCTCGCCGTTCATTAGGGCTTTGACTGCGTCCTCCTCCCAGTTGAAGACCCTTGCCTCGCCCTTAAACTTCCACATCTTCGGGCTTACAGCCGCAGTCTTTATCACAGCACCGTTGGGGGCGAGAGTCCCCCTGAGTATGGCGATTCCACCCTCCTTATGGACTGGGTTATCTACAGGTCTGATTACTTCAGGGTTGTAGATTTTCGCCTCCTTAATTATGTCTCCTATGGTCTTCCCTGAGACCGTCATGCACTCCTTGTGCAGGTGGTTTTCCAGCCTCTTCATTACGCCCGGAATTCCACCAGCCTGATGTAAGTCTACCAGCGTGTAGGGGCCCGCTGGCGCCATGTTGCAGAGGTGAGGCGTCTTCCTGCTGAGTTCGTCGAAGAGTTCTAGGTCTATCTTTATGCCCGCCTCGTGGGCCATGGCTGGGAGGTGCAGAACCGTGTTCGTTGAGCCCCCAAGCGCCATGTCCATCATTATTGCGTTCTCGAAGGCCTCGTAGGTGAGTATGTCCCTCGGCTTTATGTCGTGCTCAAGCAGGTACATGATGCGCTTTCCAACCTCAACAGCCATTCTCTGCTTCTCGGCGTAGACCGCCGGAACAGTCGCCATGTAGGGTATGGTCATGCCAAGCGTCTCAATCAGGCACTGCATCGTGTTCGCAGTGAACATCCCACTACAGGCCCCAGGGCCAGCCGCTACAAGGTCCTCAACGTATTTAGCCTCTTCAAGCGTCATTTTTCCGGTCTTAACCAGGCCAGGAACCTCAAAGAGCTTGTCTAAGGCGATTTTCTGCCCCTTATAATAGCCATACATTGGCTCGCCCGGAAGCATGTTTCCGCCTAAGCAGAAGATCGTGGGTATGTTCAGCCTTGCGGCTGCCATCATCATTCCCGGGTCTATCTTGTCGCAGGTTGTTATGCAGACCATGGCGTCGAAGCCGTGTGCGATTACCATTAGCTCTAGTGATGCTGCAATTAGTTCCCTGCTGGGTAGCGGTGTGGTCATTCCTTCGTGGCCCATGGCTATGCCGTCGCAGATTGCTATGGTGTTAAACTCTATTGGGGTTCCTCCTGCAGCCCTAATTCCCTGCTTCACGTATTTTGCTAGCGTGTTTAGGTGTATGTGGCCTGGACAAACTTCGTTCCACGAGTTTGCCACGGCAATTAGCGGTCTTTTCAGGTCATCGTCTGAGAACCCGCTCGCTTTGAGGAGGGCACGATGCCCTATTCTTTCTATTCCGTCTACCACCTTAGAACTTCTCGGTCTTGGAAGGGACGGCATTAAATCCACCTGATTCTTAACTTCCCACATGCGTATTTTAATTTTATTATGGATGTGGGGCGGCAACCGCAGTTAGCCTGCTCGGGTTTAAAGGCGAAGTCTACCATGCAGAAAGCCTGCACAAATTTAAAATGCATTATGGGTAGAGGTTATTTCGGCCATGAATACGGAAAAGCTCGATCAAGTGGTTGAGGAGCTTAAAGCCATAGTAGGCGAGGAAAACGTCATAACAGACCCAGCGCTCCTCTACTGCTATTCCGCTGATGCATCGATAAACCAGCACATGCCAGATGTGGTCGTCAGGCCGGGGAAAACAGAGGAGGTTTCCGAGGTTCTCAAGCTGGCGAACAGGGAGAGGATTCCCGTCCATCCTAGGGGCGGCGGGACAAGCCTCAGCGGCTCGGTAGTCCCCTACGGCGGGGGAATAGTGGTAGACATGACGAGGATGAACAAAATCATAGACATAAGGCCTGCAGACCTCTGGTGCATAGTGGAGGCAGGCGTGATACACGCCGACCTAGAGAGAGAGCTGGCTAAATACGGGCTTTTTTATCCACCGGACCCTGCGAGCAGCGAGTCTGCAACCATAGGTGGGACGATAGCGACGAATGCTGGTGGGCTTAGGGGCGTAAAATATGGTACGACAAGGGACTGGGTTTTAGGGCTAGAGGTTGTTTTGCCGACTGGAGACGTGATAAATGTTGGGACGAAGACGCTGAAAACTTCGTCTGGCTACCAGCTGTGCAGGCTTTTCGTCGGGAGCGAGGGGACGCTGGGCATAATTACGAAGGCTGTTTTGAAGCTGCTTCCCATACCTAAGGCGAGAGTCCGAGTGATGGGCGTCTTCGACAGCGTGGTAGACGCAGCTAGGGCTGTCAGCCAGATATTCATGGCTGGAATCACGCCGGGCCTCCTAGAATTCGTGGACAAGAACGCCCAGAAAGCCATAAACTCGTGGCTGAACCTAGGCCTCCCAGAAACGGAGGCAATCCTAATCATAGATTTGGAGGGTAGCACCGAGGAGGAGCCCCTAAAGCTTGCTCCGTATCTAGAGAGGGTTCTGAAGGAGAACGGAGCCATAGAGGCACGCTACACAAGCGACCCAGAGGAGATGAACAAGCTCTACCTAGCTAGGGCCAAGGCCTACCCAGCCATGTTCAGGCTAGGGAAACCAACAGTCCTAGTCGAGGACATAACAGTTCCCGTAGAGAAGCTTCCAGAGGCGGTCAAGAAAGTCTACGAAATAACGGAGAAACACGGCATACTGATGGGGATAATTGGGCACATCGGAGACGGAAACTTCCACCCACTCCTAGTCTACGACGAAAGGGACCCGGAAGAGGTCGAAAGGGTCATGAAGTGCCACGACGAAATCAACGAGCTAGCGATAAAGCTCGGAGGAACCGTTACCGGAGAACACGCTGTTGGGAAGGTGAAGGCGAAATACTTCTTGAAGGAGCACAGTCCAGAGGAGATAGAGCTTATGCGTGGAATTAAGCGGGTTTTCGACCCGAACGGCATAATGAATCCCGGGATTCTGTGGGGTGAGTGATTATGGATTTTAAGATTCCCGTGGAGGAGCTTGAGGAGCTCGTCTACTACTGTTCGAGGTGCGGTTTCTGCGGCAGTGTCTGCCCCACGCTTCTGGAGATGGATAGGGAGGAGAGCTTCGGGGCTCGTGGACGCTTACTGCTTTTGCGCGGCCTCCTGAAGGGAGATATAAAGCCGACTCAGGAGGTCGTGAGGCGAATCTATAGCTGCACGACCTGCAGGGCTTGCTATGTTAAGTGTCCTGCTGGAGTGGAGACCGATAGGATAATTGAGGCGGCTAGGTGCGAGTTCTACCGTCTCGGGCTGGCTCCTGAGGAGGCCAAACACCTAAGCGAAGGAGTGATGAAGTATGGTAATCCCTTCTCGCTTCCGAGCGAGGAGAGGACGGCTTGGGCTAAGGAATTCATAGAGGAGCTTCCGGAAAGGGCGGACGTTCTATACTACGTGGGGTGCACAACCGCCTACGTAACACCCCACATGGGAGAGGCGACCGTAAGCATACTGAAGGCTGCAGGAGTAGAATTCACCATTCTTAAGGATGAGGTGTGCTGCGGCTTCGCCCAGAACGCCATAGGGGACGTAGACGGAGCGAAGGAGGTCATGAAGAAGAACGCCGAGATGTTCGCTAGAAGCGGAGCCAAGCTCGTGATAACCTCGTGCCCGGGATGCTACAAGTCCTTCGCCAAGCTCTACCCAGAAATGGGAATAAAACTGCCAGTCAAAGTCATGCACATATCACAGTATCTGGACATGCTGATACGTGAAGGTAGACTGAAGCTGGGGCGTGTAAACCTGCGTGTAACCTACCACGACCCCTGCGACCTAGGAAGAAGGATGGACGTCTACGATGCACCGAGAAACGTGATTAGGGCTATTCCCGGCGTCGAGTTTATTGAGATGGAGCGCAGCGGCCCGAACGCTAGGTGTTGCGGCGCTGGTGGGGCTGTCAGGCTGTATATGCCCGGGTTGACCACCTCCATTGCGGCTACGAGGATAGCTAAGGACGCCATCCCGACGGGTGCGAAGACGCTCGTTACGTCTTGCCCCACCTGCCTTAAGACATTGAAGGATGGGGTGGACATAGCGGAGATCATGCATGGAATCGAGCCTATAGAAGTCTTGAGCTTGGAGGAGCTGGTGCTTAGGGCATTGAAGGAGGCGGGGTCAGCTTAAGTTTAATGTTTCTTTCTCCTCTCCATTATTACAATATTTTTCTCTTACCAGATTCCAACCAGTATGAAGAGTATCGCCATACTCGCCATTGCGAAAATCAGCCATATTAGAGACCAGCGCTTCTCCCGCTTCTTGCGTTCCTTCCACTTCTCCTCGCAGATTCTGGAGCAGAAGTCCCTGTTTAGGGGTATTGGTCTGCCACAGACGAGGCAGTGCTTGTGAGAAGGAACGGTCTGCACTGTTTCTCCACGTCTACCCCTCTTACTCATCCCAGATTCCTCACACTACTTTACCGCAGGTTAGGGATAAAAAAATTAAGGGGCGGGCGCCCTCCCAAAACACGCTAAATACCTAGCTAAACCACGAGCGACGCTGAGTCGGGGGGTTGGTTAATCTTTTAATTACTCATCTTTACCCATATCTTTTGAATAGCTTAAGTGGGTATGCGACATGAATGAGCGGCAGGAGAGGCTCGTTCTCTGGTTTGAGGAGCTTAGGAAGGAGGACGTGCCCCTAGTGGGGGGTAAGTGCGCCAATCTAGGAGAGATGCTCTCAGCGGGAATCCCCGTCCCCCCGGGCTTCGCCATCACAGCCACAGCTTATAAGCGGTTCATAGAGGAGACAGGAATAGCTGAGGAAATCTACAGGATTCTGCGTGAAGTCATAGTGGACAAGTCCAAGCCTGAACTCTACGAGGAGGCAAGCAGGCGCATAAGGCGTGTCATCGAAGAGACTCCGATGCCAGAAGCCATAGAGAACGCAATAAGAGACGCCTACAGGGAGCTCGCCGCCCGCGTCGGAGACGTGGAAGTCTACGTCGCAGTCAGGAGCAGCGCAACAGCCGAAGACCTGCCAGACGCAAGCTTCGCAGGGCAGCAGGAAACCTACCTAAACGTGAAGGGTGAAGAAGAAGTCCTAAAGAAAGTCCAGAAGTGTTGGAGCAGCCTCTTCACGCCCAGAGCCATCTTCTACAGGGAGGAGAAGGGATTCAAGCACGAAGAAGTCCTAATTAGCGTAGCCGTGCAGAAGATGGTGAACGCCAAGGCCGCAGGAGTCATGTTCACGATAAACCCGGTTACCGGAGACCCAAGTCAGGTCGTCATAGAGGGGAACTGGGGTCTCGGCGAGGCCGTCGTCTCTGGCGCCGTTACACCCGACCAGTTCGTGGTTGATAAGGAAAGCTTAGAGATTATAGATAGGAAGGTCGCCAAGAAGACCGTCGAATACATCAGAGACCCAGAGACTGGAAGGACCGTCCATGCGGAGGTCCCGCCAGAACGCCAGCTCGTGCCTTGCCTCACGGACGAGGAGATCATAAAGTTGGCTGAGCTCGCCAAGCGCATAGAGCAGCACTACGGCAGGCCGCAGGACATCGAGTGGGCAATAGACAGGGACCTACCCTTCCCAGAGAACGTGTTCATCGTGCAGTCTAGGCCCGAAACGGTCTGGAGCGTGAAGAAAGCCGGGGAGGCTGAGGCCCTTAAGCGTGAGGAGCTGAAGCCAGCCCAAGAGAGGGTTGTCGTTTTGAAGGGCATTCCAGCCAGCCCCGGAGTCTACTCAGGAAAAGCGAAGGTCGCCATGAGCCCGCAGGAGGCCAGCCAACTCATCAGCAAAGGAGACATACTCGTAACGGTCATGACGAACCCCGACTGGGTTCCCTATATGCGCATGGCTGGGGCCATCGTTACGGATGAGGGCGGCATAACCTGCCATGCCGCCATCGTCTCTAGGGAGCTGGGCATACCCTGCATAGTTGGAACCCAGACGGCTACCAAAGTTTTAAAGACAGGCGCAGACTACACGGTAGACGCCACCTCTGGTGTGGTCTACGAGGGGTTGGTGGAGGAGTTGGTTAAGCCTGCTGAGGCCAAGCCAAGCAGGGTTGTCACATTCACAGGTGGTTACGC
>QMYG01000002.1 GCA_003662535.1 Candidatus Bathyarchaeota archaeon | reverse complement strand
GTGATGGAGGCTGAGAAGAAAAGCCTAAAATTCAGGTTCACAAGACGTAGAGCTAGGAGGCCGTAAAACTGAGAAAACCCCTCAAACTGCTAATAATCTTTCTGATAGGAATCAGCGTCGGAGCCATAGCCCATCAAACGTATAGCGAATACACAGCCCTAAAATCCCTAGAAGTAGAGATTGTAAACACACAAGTGAGCATCGGAACAGACGGAGTCAAAACAATAGAAATCACAATGACGCTCAATTTCACAAATCCATCCAATGTCCCGACGCAGCTCTCCTCAGACTTCCAAATATACCTCTCAAAGGTCTACATCGGCGATGGGCACCTGCCTGATGTGCGTGTCCCGCCTAGAGGCTCAAAGTTGGAGCAAGTCTACCTGCACATAGACAGCCAACAGCTGGTGCTATCTATTATCAGCATGTTGCTTCAGGGGGAGTTTGAGCTAGCTGTAGAGGGGGTTCTGCACACCCGCCTGCTCTTCGGTCTGATTCCAGCTTCTAGGCAGTTCAGCGTCGTCTACAGGTATCCTTAAGGGACGCCTTTCCGAAAATACATAGAAGGTTGGAAATGCTGTGCAGATGTGGAGAAGAAGCAGTCATAAGGCTTAAGCAGTATAGGCGTAGCTTCTGTAGCCGATGCTTCGTCGAGTTCTACGAGAATAAGGTGGAGGGCTTCATCAGAAAGCACAGGCTCCTTAGGCCTGGAGAGAGGGTGTTTGTGGCTGTTTCTGGGGGGAAGGATAGCGCCTCCTGCCTAGCAGTCCTGAAAAGGCTTTCAGAGAAATTCGCCATCGAATTGTCAGCCTTCCACATAAACCTCGGTATTGGGGAATACTCGAGGAGGGTGGAGGAGGCCTCTAGGAGGCTCTGCGAGAAGCTGGACGTAGAGTTGGAGGTGGTAGACGTAAAGGCTGTTTACGGCGTAGGCGTGGAGGAGGTCGCCAAATCCTCTAGGAGAAAGCCCTGCTCCGCCTGTGGAATAATAAAAAGATACCTAATGAACAAAATCCCCAGAGAACTCGGGGCAGACAGGCTCGCAACAGGACACAACCTAGAGGACACGGTCGAATTCTTCTTCAAGAACTGGGCAAGCGGAAACTATTTTTGGCTCTCGAAACAGAAGCCCCTACTCCCCTCCAACCACCCGAAGGTTCTCACAAAAATTAAGCCCCTGTTCGAGAGAAGCGAGAAGGAAAACGAAACCTACGCAAAAATCCTAAACCTGCCATACGAGGAGGGGAAATGCCCCCACTCAGTCGTAAGCAGGTGGAGGGAGGTGGGGGAAATCGTTGAGGAGAGGGTTCCCGGGTTTAAGCTTTCCATAGCTAGGGGGTTGGAAAAGCTGAACATCGTGGTAGACGCCCCTAAGTTTAAGTCCTGTAAGGTCTGTGGAGAGCCGAGCAGCGGAGATGTGTGTAGCTTCTGCAGGCTCATAGGTAGGGTTTAAAACCGCATTTTACAGGCTTGCGTTTTAAGCTCCCCTCTAAGGCTCTCACTGAGCGACGCTTAAGTTATTAGGGAGCGGGGTCTATGGATAATTGGTGCTGTAGGGCTTGGAGCTTTCACGTAGAAGGATGCGGGAAAAGGTTATCGAGCGTTTTGACTACCTAAGAACTTGCGCCCTAGCCAGAGAGCTTTGCCTCCTCGTGAGGACGCACAGGGCGGTGCTAGACCCCGAGGATGTGAAGCGAATGTGCACCTTCATTGCGGGGCTCTGTAAGGAGGCTGGATGCGAGGAGCCGAGCAATCTCTGTCTCAAGGCGGCGGAAGCCGCCTTAAGGGATGAGGAGGAACACCTAAAGCTTTGCGCCCAGAGCTGCCAGCTATGCGGAGAATCGAGGAGGCCTAAGCCGAGTAGGGAGCAGAGGGCCTACGTCGCCTAAAGGCATAAGTAATTTCTGTGCCTTCTCCCTAAATTTTTCTGGGTGCACCCACCCAGATGAGGCCGATCCCTTGGAGCTACGTTATGGATTGGAGATGCAACGCCTGCGGCCTCTGTTGTAGAGAGTTTGAGGTAGTTTTGAGTGTTGAGGAGTGGGCTACCATAGCGAAGAGGTTCGGCGTCAGATACACACGGATGGATGGGGGGAAGTTTTACCTGCGTAAAACGTTGGATGGGAGCTGCGTTTTCCTTTATAATTTGGGTAGTGTCGCCCTCTGCGGCCTGCAGGACATGAAGCCCCTCGCCTGCAAGCTTTGGCCCTTCAAGGTTTTGAAGTGGCCAAAGTACGGCAGTGCCAGTAAGGCGCAATACGTCTACATGGGCAGGCTCTTCTACGTCTACGTAGACCCGCACTGCCCGCAGGTGGTTCTCGGCAGGCCGACGGAGCACCTAGCGCATCAGGTAATACCTGAGGTTATAGAGCTGAGCTTAGGGCTGAGGGTTGAGCAGGAAAAGTCCACAGCCAGTCTACCAGCCATCCACCCGCTCTACATAGAGGCGAGGAGACGGATGAAGGGTAGAATACTCTGCTAAGGGGGCTAGAAACTCTATTAAATGGCTTTCAGATACCTATAAATGGCTTCTGGAAGGTGGGCTGGATTGAGCATGTTCAATTACGCCAAGATGGTCATCGACTACATAATTGAGAAGAACGAATGCACGACAGAAGAGTTGAAAAGCATAGTGCCAGAAAGACGCCTATACGACATCCTATCAGTTCTGGAAGCGATGGGCGTCATTAAAAGGACTAGGAAGCACGTAACTTGGGTTGGCGGGGGAGAACTCGTAGGCAGAGAGGTTGTCGTGGAGGGCCTCATAGACTCCGTAACCCACAGTCCTGTGCGTGCTAGGATAGTCGGGGTTGAGCCGCTAAGGGTTAAGGTTAGGGGCGTCCCCTAAATTTTTGTTCGGGCTTGGAGGAAAGTCTTTGACTCTCGGGGCTGTGGGAGCCAGCATATCCAGCAGCGGCGCAATACTCTTAGGGCGTAGAGTCGCCTGCGACGCCCACAAGGATTGTAGACCCGTAAGGGTTGTAACGCACGCCCACTACGACCACATTCTAGGGCTTGAGAGAAGCCTGAGATACTGCAGGAAAGTGGTTATGACGCCTGCCACCAGAGACATCTTACAAGTGCTCAGGGGCGTAGACCTAAGAATAGGCAAGGTTTCAGCCCTAAATTATGGAGAGCGTCTCGAACTACCAGACGGCGTTCTCGAGCTTCGCTACGCAGACCACATAATCGGCTCGGCGCAGGTCCTCCTCGAAACGGAGAACGGGACACGCATAGCCTACACGGGTGATTTCAAGTTTCCGGGAACCCCCGCCCTCGACGTAGACGTGCTGGTTATGGAGGCGACCTACGGCGCTCCAAACCATGTTAGGCCTCCAAGGCACATCATAGAGAGGATGTTTACGGAGCTCGTGGAGCAACAGCTGAGCAACGGCCCAGTCTGCATTCTAGGCTATCACGGGAAGCTTCAGGAGGTCATGCAGATTCTCTTCGACTCCGAGGTTTGGGCGCCCGTCATCCTGCCCAAGAAGGTTCTCGAAGTCTCTAAGGTCTGCGAACGCTACGGGATGCGGCTAGGCGACTACATCGCATGGAACTCCGAGGAGGCGAGAGAGCTTATTGCACGCAGACAGCCCTACATAGCGCTGCACCACATAAACTCCAGAAGCCGCATAGACGTAGACGCCCCACGCATATACCTGACTGGATGGGAGTTCCGAGCCCCGGTAAGGAAGATAAGCGACAGGGAATACGTGGTCGCACTAAGCGACCACGCAGACTTCCCAGGCCTCCTAGCCTACGTGGAGGAGGCCAAGCCAAAACTCGTAATCACCGACAACTACAGGGAGGGCTACGCAAAAACCTTCGCAAGGGAGCTGGAACGTAGGCTAGGGATACCCGCAAAACCCCTACCCTGAAAAAGCCCTATCCCAAGTTTTACACATTCACCCACAGAAACTGCCGATTTCTTTGGCATAATGTTAAATTTCTTTCATGCGCCATCGGTTTTGAGCACCCGGGAGGCAAAAAGGGAAATGACGAAGTATTTATATTGGGTTGGATGCACAACAGCCTACTTCGCCCCGCAGGTCGCTAGGGCGACGAAGAGGCTCCTAGAAATCGCAGGCATAGACTACACGATACTGAAGGACGAGGTGTGCTGCGGCTTCCCATTACTGCTCTCCGGGCAAACGGACGAGGCAAAACGCCTAGCCGAGAAAAACCTCAACACCCTAGCCAGCCTAGAGGTAGACGCACTAATCTCACCCTGCCCCGGATGCTGCAGAACCTTCAAACAAAAATACCCAAAGCTCGTGGGGGAACTCCCATTCAAAATCATGCACACCTCACAGCTCTTCGAAGAACTCATCAGAAACGGGACCATAAAGCCGAGGAAACTTGACGTGAAAGTAACTTATCACGACCCCTGCGACCTAGGAAGGCATTTAGGCGTTTATGAGGCTCCGAGAAACGTGATTAGGGCTATTCCCGGAGTTGAGTTTGTGGAGATGCCTAGAAACCGTGAGGATGCACGGTGCTGCGGGGCTGGAGGAGACCTGAGGCTCACCTTCCCAGAGATAGCGACAACTATGGCGGCGACGAGAATCAGGATGGACGCTGAGGCGACAGGGGCAACAATCATCGTAACTGCCTGCCCCTCCTGCGTTTTAACGCTAAAGGACGGGGTGGACATTTCCCAACTCATGTATGAGACTAGGAGCATGGAGGTTTTAGACCTGTCAGAACTGCTCCTCCGCTCCGTAGAGGGAGGGATGCAGGGATGAGTTGGGATGAGAGTTTTCAGGAATTTAGAGACAGGGTCAGGGACGCCCTTAACAACCAGAGGCTAAGGACAGCCCTAGACAGGGCGACAGAAACGATATATGCGGCTAGGAAGAGGGCCCTAAGCCGTCTACCATACTACTCCTACATAGAGAAGAGAGCGAGGGAAATCAAGACGTGGTCTATAGAGCACCTGCCAGAGCTCATCCAGTCTACCAAGGAGGCTGTCGAGGAGCTTGGCGGGGTCTTCTACTTGGCGAAGGATGCAAAAGACCTAAACGAGTATGTTGCGAAAATCTGCGAGCAGCATGACGCCAAGCTCGTCGTCAAGTCTAAGTCCATGACTACCGAGGAAACCTTCCTGAACGACGCCCTAGAGCAACGTGGCATAGAGGTCGTGGAGACAGACCTCGGGGAATTCCTAATACAGCTGAAGAAGGAGGCTCCATCGCACATAGTGGTTCCGGCGGTGCACATGCCGAAGGAGGAGATTGCGGAACTACTTTCGAGACTGACGGGTAAGAGCCTCCCGCCGGACGCAGAAAAGCTCACTAGGGCCGTGAGGGAGATACTGCGTGAAAAATACATCAAAGCCGAGGTAGGAATCACGGGCGCAAACGCAATATCAGCGGACTTCGGGACGATATTCCTAGTTACGAATGAGGGGAACGGTAGGTTCGTCTCGACAGCCCCGCCAGTCCACATCTGCGTGGCCGGGGTTGAGAAGCTCGTGCCGACCGTGGCGGACGGCCTCACAATCTGTCAAGCCGTCTGCCCAAACGCCACGGGCCAGCTACTAACGAGCTACATTTCGCTAATCACTGGGCCAAGCAGGACGGCGGACATCGAATTGACGACTGTTGTCGGAGTTCACGGCCCAAGAGAACTCTACATAGTTCTCCTCGACAATGGAAGGATGAAGATGGCTAAAGACCCCGACTTCAAGCAGGCTCTCTACTGCATTAAGTGCGGGGCCTGCATAAACATCTGCCCCGTCTACCGTGAGGTGGGAGGGCACATCATGGGATACCGCTACGTGGGTGAAATCGGAGCCGTTCTCACCTACTTCTATCACGGGTTGGAGAAGGCGGCGACCTTTGCATACACCTGCACGGAGTGCGGCGCCTGCAACCACGTCTGCCCAATGGGCATAGACATCGTGGGCATGGTGGAAAAGCTCAGAGAACGCATCGTAAAAGCTGGAATGACACCCCCACCCCTAAGAGAACTACCGAGCAACGTGGAAAAATACAAAAACCCCTTCGGAGAACCCCCAGAAAAACGGACAGCATGGATGACAGAAAGCTAAAACAATCCCCCCTTCTTTACCACAAACAAAGAAAAAATTTGGGTGCTTTAGGGGGGCTTAGAAGAAGCCCTTGCCGGGCGTTATGAACGTCGCCTTGAACCAGTTGGCGTACCAGAAGCCGAAGAATATCGCCGCCAGTATTAGCACGACCTGCCTCCAGGGATGCGGCTTCACCTCGTCTGGCAGGAACTTCCTGTTTGTGAAGAAGGTTCCTATGGCTGAGATGACGAAGGCTAGGTTGGCGATGTTGGCTCCGAGCCACAGCAGCCACAGGGGCCTCTTCCACCCTGTGGCAATTACTATTAGGCCCCAAATCCACAGGAGTGCAAGCACGCCGTAGTAGGGTATCCTAATGTCCTCCTTACACCACTTCCTGAACCTCTCAGAGCCCCACCAAGCCATGTCGGTGACTTGCCTAACGATGGTCTCAACGACTCCGACTTGGGTGTCGAAGAGCAGGAAGAAGGAGTATGCCAACGTTAGTGTCCAAGCGATTGTTCCGAATCTGGCGGCTAGGCCCTCCGCCAGAACGGCGGCGACGGCCCAGCCCTTCAGAGGCCTCAACGCATATTCTCTGTAGAGCATGCCCGGTAGGTACATACCTATCATAGCGCCGAGCCAGAAGACGAGCCACTGGTCGATTCTTACTAGCTTGAACCATTGTCTCCACTTCTCTAGGTTTTCCTTGGTTGGCTCGAAGGTTACTCCGACTGGGGAGAAGGTTACTTTCTTTCCGCCGAAGAAGACGGCTGGGATGTATCCGACTTTTGCTCCCATTCCGTAGCCCTTGTCCCTATAGTAGTTTGAGATGGCTGTGTTGTAGAAGCCTCCTAGCCCTGCGTAGCCTGCTAGGGCGCCTAACGCCATGGCGCTGGCGCCCTTCGGTATGTAGCCGAAGTTGAAGAAGCCTATGAGGCCCTCAATCCATCGTTTCGGCGGCACGTAAAGGATGTCTACTATTAACAGTGCGAACACCTGTATGAAGACTGTAGCCCAGAAGACCTTCTCTAAGGTGGCCTCCACCTTGGCGCCCACTAACAGCCAGAACATACAGAATATGAAGGTTACAGCAGCCCACGCCAAGACTAGGGGTTTGTCGGCCGCTGTTGGCAGTCTACCCAGCTGTGCGGCCGTGATGGCCGTTGCTCCTGCGGCGGCCCAGCCTGGCCAAGCTACGTGCAGTATGCCGACCACAGAGGTCAGTATCGCCCAGAAGGCGGGGCCTGGCCACAGCCTCATCCAACCGATGCTGATGGGCTCACCGGTTGTGATTGTGTATCTTGCGTATTCGATGTTCATTAGGGTTTGGAGTGTCGCTGAGATCGTGCATATCCAGAACATGGACAGGCCATACTTCACGTAGACTGCGGGGCCAATCAGCCACTCGCCGCTCCCGATGGCGATGCCCAGAGCGATAGCACTCGGGCCAAGCCACTTAGCAAGGTTCTTTGCGGTGAGCGGCGGAGGCTCGGGAACGTCGGTTACGGTTAATGGAGGGCCATAACCCATCTTAACCGTCTTAGAACTTTTCCTCGACATTTCCCCTCTTTAATTAGATAGAGGCCCATTTGCTTTTAAATTTTATTCTCCAAAAACCAACAAGATTTACGGGATTAAAAAGAATAATATCGTGCTTTTTGGCAGTTTTCTCCGCAATCAACCTTCAACTAGGAATTATGTTAAGTTTAAGTTAGGGTAGGGGAAAATAATTTTATTGAGGGAGCATGTTAGACGTGATAAAAACAGCGCTTTTATCCACCATAGCCCTCACAATGTTAGTCTACGTTTTATATAAGTTTGTCTTGAGGCCCAGTAAAATGTTCAAAGAACTCGGCGTTCTTTTATCTATGTCCGACATTAAGGCGGAGAATGAAAAGGCCTTAAAAATTTTGAGGAGTCGCATACCTGACTACTCCAGCCCCTATATAAGGAGGAGGGATGACAACGAAATTTTAGACGCAATTCGGAGTAAGGGTTGCGTTTTGGTCGTTGGTAGGGAGGGCTCCGGGAAGACTAGGTCTGTTTTTGAGGCCCTGAAGCACATGGCTAGGTCCGGTGAGATTAAAGGTAGACTGCTACTCCTAAAGTGCGACAGGTCCGTGAATCGAGTTCCAATATTTAGGTGGATTGGAACTCTGGTCCTATTCTTAGACGATGTGGACAAGTATTTGAAAAGCTTAGTGAATGTTGAGAATATCATATCTAAGTTGAGGAGGGCTGGCGGAAAACTCCTCGTGGTTGCCACATGCGACGAGAGTGAGCTACAACACCTAAAGAGGACCGGAGTTTACCAGGCCTTATTTAGGGACTCGGTTGTTAGGCTCGGGGATTTAAGTGAAAGGGATGGAAAGAGACTGGCGGAGACTCTCCAAGTCTACTTCGACCCGGAAGTGTTTGATGGAACCCCGGCCTCCATAGCATTGAATTTAAGAGACAAAAGGGCGGTTTATGAGGGGCTGGACGAACAGCAAAAGGCGAACTCTGGAGCATAAAACTGCTAAGGGCAGGATACACCTTCTTCCCCAACCCACATTTGGTTCAAAATGTTCGGGAGAACGTCCTCGGGCTAGGGGGAGAGTGGGAGGAAGACCTAAAACATCTGGTTGAATGCGGCTTCGTTCAGACAATAGACGGTGCCCTACACTGCCCCGACATATACCTATCTAGGGTTGTTACCGATTATCCTGATTCGGACGAGGAGCTTGTGGAGGATTTGCGTAATCTTAGGAAGCTTCTGTTCGGTATGGGAAATTCTGAGGGAATTTATAGGCTTGGAAACAGCTTTCTGTCTCGTAGGCTGAGAAGGGACGCCGTTGAGTGCTTCGTTCAGTCTGGCACATCCTACGTGAACAATGGACAGTTCGAGGACGCCCTAAAAGTTCTCTCCAAAGCTGTGGAGCTTGACCCGAAACACGCCAAAGCCCGATGCAACAGGGGCATAGTCCACCTCTTTAGCGGCTCTTTAGAGGAGGCAATAAAAGACCTAAGTGCAGCCATAGAGCTAGACAGAACCCACGTCTCAGCGTATTACAACAGGGGGGTCGCTTGGGCTAGGATGGGGAAGCTTGACAGGGCAATAAGGGACTTGGAGACGGCCTGGAGGCTGAGAGGACGCTCTCAGGACGAAGGCGTCTACGCCGCCTTTGCACTTACAAGAATCTACTTGGAGGGGAAGAAAGACCTAGATAGGGCTGAGGAGTGGCTTCGAAGGGCTGAAGAGCTTAGGGAGCACTTGGGAGATAGGGAGAAGATTATGCTCAAGTTTTTGGCTAAATCGCTGAAGGAGAAGAAAAAGAAAAGTAAGAAATAGTTTGGTGGGGATGCGTTCGTGGTAGCCGTGCGATGAGCGTGAGAGGAAGGCGTGTCGATTTCTTCTTTAGGGCTAGGTCTTTTGAGAGCAGGTATTGGAGGCCTGGCCACAACTACGTGGAGGAAATCTTCAACTTGGTTAAGGGCTCTCTGAGGGAGGGCGATATAATAGCCGTCTCGGAGAAGGCCCTCTCGACCGCCCTAGGGAATGTCGTGGACGAAGCGAAGGTAAATCCCAGTGTCATGGCGAAGTTCTTGGCTTCTTTCTGGACTAGGTTGGTTTGGGGCTATTTTCTCGGATTTCTCTGCCACATGAATCAGGAAACCATAAGACTGCTCAGAGACTATCCATCCTTTGAGGGTTCTAAGCACAAGCAGGTCGCCCTTACGTATTCTGGTTTTCTCTCCGCTTTGAATTGGGGTTCTGAGGGTGGAATAGATGGTAGCAACCTTCCCTACAGCCTAGTCAGTCTACCTCTAAGAAAGGCGAGAAAAATAGCCGATAAAATTAGGAGGGCTCTCTGCGAAAGGTTGGGGCTGAAAAAGCTAGCCGTAATCATTATCGACACCGACAAAACCTACAGTTTTGCGAATCTGCACCTCTCTCCTAGACGGACTGAGGTAGACGGGATACATGGCGGCCTCGGGTTTTTGGCATACGTTTTTGGGCGTATGCTTAGGCTTAGGGCTAGGCCAACACCTGTTGCTGTTTCTGGTGCTAGAATTTGCTCGGAACACGCCCTACGCATAGCTAGGCTGGCTGAGCGTGTCATGGGTCATGGCGCTGGCCGAAACGTCTGGGAGATGGCTGAAAACTTCGGGGTTGGCCTCGGAGAGGTCAGCTGGGAGATGCTTGAGTCCGTCAGGCATCGGCCAGTCGCTATAGTTAGGCTTTCTAGGAGGCCTCGACGGATGCCAAGGCCTTCTCAATAGTCCTTAGGGCGGAGGAGTAGCGCTTCATGAGCGTCCTAGCTAGGGGTGTTAGGTGGGCTTGGCCCCCTCCCCCGGGCCCGCCACGCCTAGTCTCAACAACAGCCCCACCAAGCCTTTTCTCCATTTTCCTCAGGTATGCCATAGCCTTCCTATAGGATATGCCCAAACTCTTAGAAGCATCCATAATGGAGCCCAGCTCGTCAATCTTCTCCAAAAGCCTATAACCACCCTCACCAAGCACAGGCCTACCCTTAAACTCGAGCCAAATCTTAAAGGCTATGCGTAGAGCTTCCGGGGGTACTCTCGACTTCGACACAGTAATCACTCCAGTCTACTATTTTGTTGGAAATCCTTAATTGGCTTAGCTCCTTTAACTGGAGCTAAGCAGTGGCTGTCTACCATGAAGAATCACGAAGAACACGAGGTCGAATGCGCCTGCGAAGAGATGGGGCACGACCACGAGGTGGGTGAAGGCGAGGAACTTCTGGCTAAAATCCTTTTTCTCGCAGTTTTGGGCTTCATCATACTGTTTTTCCTTCTCTGGGGGCGGCGCCTGCTCCTAGTAGATTTGGGTTTTGGCGTTGCCCCAGTGGCGATTATCACTCTTCTCGGGGGCTACTACATCTTTCGGGGAGCCTTCCTCGCCTTAAAGCAGAGGCGCCTAAGCATGCACGTCCTAGTCAGCGTAGCCATCCTAGCCTCGGTCATCGCCGCCAAGTATTTTTCTGGCCTGACGCTTGCTTGGCTCATAACCCTAGGGCAGACGCTTGAAAGCTTGACCATAGACAGGACTAGGAGGGCTATCAGGGAGCTGGTGAAGCTCAGGCCGAAAACAGCCCGTGTTAAGAGGGGTGGCGAAGAGGTCGAGGTTCCTGTGGAACAGGTTCAGCTCGGCGAGATAGTTGTTATTAGGCCTGGGGAGCGCCCCCGTAGATGGGGTTGTGGTTTCCGGGCAGTCCCTAGTAGACCAGTCCGTCGTTACTGGAGAGTCGATGCCCGTCGAGAAGTCCGTCGGCGACTTGGTTTATGCTGGGACTATGAACACCGTTGGTGCCTTGGAGGTGCGTGTGGATAGGGTAGGCGAGGACACAACCCTCGCCAAGATCATCCACCTCGTTGAGCACGCCCAGAAAACTAGGACTAGGATTCAGGGCGTGGCTGACAGGGTGATACAGTATTTCATACCGCTGGTCTTCTCCATAGCCGCCGCCGTCTACCTAGACAAGACGGGAACGCTCACCCGCGGCCAGCCAAAGGTAACAGACGTAATCGGCTTTGGCTTGGACGAATACGACATTCTTCGCTTGGCGGCTTCAGCCGAAAAGCTCTCCGAACACCCAATAGCGGCAGCCATCCTTGAGAAGGCTGGGGAGTCAGGCGTGAAGCTCCTCGCCCCTCAGGACTTCGAGGTTTCCCCGGGCAGGGGCGTCTACGCTAGGCTTGAAGGCGTTGAGGTGCTGGTTGGGCATAGGAGGTTCTTGGAGTCTCGTGGGGTTTCTACTGAAAGGCCTGACAAGGCGTCGAGGCTTGCCAAGAAGCTTGAGGATGAGGGGAAAATGGTTGTTTGGGTCGCAAAGAACGGGACTGTCGTTGGGCTTTTGGGTGTTATGGACACGCTGAAGGAGGGCGTCAGGGAAGCCATACAGGAGCTGAGAGACCTCGGGGTTGAGAGGATTGTGATGCTCACCGGAGACAGCGAAGTAGTCGCAAAAAACATCGCACACCAAGCGGGGATAGACGAATACCATGCGAACCTACTCCCAGAAGACAAGGTTCAGGCGATACACGAGCTACGTAGACAGGGCTACCTAGTGGTCATGGTCGGGGACGGGATAAACGATGCACCAGCCCTAGCCGCCGCAGATGTCGGCGTGGCGATGGGCTCTACGGGCATAGACGTTACGCTCGAGACTGCCGACATCGTGTTGGCGGGTGAAGACCTGTCTAAGATTGCCGACCTCATACGCCTGAGCAGGCGTGCGGCTCGTGTGATTAGGCAGAACTTCGTTTGGGCCTTCGGCTTTAACGCCGTTGCCGTGAGCCTTGCTGGCATGGGTGTTGTTGGCCCTGTGCTCGGCGCTATTATGCATCACGTAAGCTCCACGCTCGTCGTTTCCAATTCGCTGAGGCTCCTACGCTGAGAGAAAGCCGTATAAGCTCGGGATGAAACTAGCACTACATGGGAACCAGCGTTAGAAATCTACAGGTTTTCCGTGTCTTACGACCGTCTGGCGCTAGGCCTCACGGCCTTCGCATGGACGTTGATTTTAGGCATAGCCGCACTCCTGCTATTCCTAGCGCCCAGTCTACCTCTACTACTGCTCCTAGCTGGGCTGATAGTCGCCATTCTAGTTTTACCTGCGCTTTACGCCCCAATAGGCTACGAGCTCCGAGGCGGGGAACTCCGCATCCTAAGACCTATAGGAGCCGTGAAAATCCCTGTGAGGGATGTGGTTGAGGTGAAGCGGCTCAGCCTTAAATCTAGGTTTGGCCTAAGGCTTTGGGCCAGCGGGGGGCTTTACGGGTATTTCGGCCTCTTCTGGATTAAGGACTTGGGAAAATGCTGGTTCTACGCTACGAGGAGAAAAGACCTGATTTTAATAGAGACTAGGAAAAAGAGGTATGTGATAAGCCCGAGGGATGTGGAAAAATTTCTGGGCTTGTTCAGGCTTTAGCCCGTCTTCTCTACATCCTTTAGGAGTTTTCTCAGCGTCGCCGAGAGTTCGCTGTAGGCGTCTACCCCACGCTCCGTCAGGGAGACCAAAACCCTAGGGCCACGCACAGTTAGCACGTGTCTACGCCTGATGTAGCCCGCCTCCTCGAGCCTTCGCAGGTGGGTGCTGAGGTTTCCCCAAGGAATCCCGAGTATCTTTTTCAGGTCTCCCTCCCTCTTCGGCCCGAAGAGGTATAGCGTTGTTGCGATGATGAAGCGTGTGGGATTCATCAAAATTGGGTCGAGTTCCGTCAGCAGGGCTTGTCTATTGGCTTTGCGTTTCATGCCTAATCATCGCTCCCTCAGCCTTAAAGAACGTGTAGAGGGAGGCGACGAAGTATATCGCCAACATCAGAGTTAAAGCCAGCATGTTCGCCGACAAGTACGCAACCTCCGAAGACCAGTGCCCCACACCCTCAATCGTGTAGGTGGCAGTATTCCTGACCAGCGCCGTGAAAAGCACCAGAGGAGAGGTAATCATCATTAAAACGCCCGCAAGGAAGAAAGGCCTAGCCACGAAGAGCCCTTTCTTAACGTATTCGTTCTCGACGAGTGCGGCAATGTGGAGCATTGTACCCGCTAGGGCTACATACCAAGCGACAGAGATTACAGTCTCTATGCCGACTAGAAAGGCAACGATGTATGCGAAGCCGTAGGGAAACACGAAGCTAAAGACCCACCTAGCAACCGGCTTCATATCTAACTGCTTTGCCTTTAGTGGTGCCGTCCTCGAGAAGATGTAGAACATCAGGAACATGCCCACGACGCCAGCTGAGCCTAGCGCCGCTGTCAAAACCCAGTTAAAGGCCTTAACGAACGTTGGGAACCAAGGCCCGAATATCGTCGACCATGTTGCCAGCGCAGCGACGGTGAAGCTTATGCTCCAGACTATGAAGGCGTAGGATGTTGAAATCATCGTCTTATACACGAGTAGCCTCTCTGAGAGGTTAGCCAGCTTCGCTACTTCACTTATCTGTTTTTTCTCCATCCCGTCTATCACCCTGAGGGTTTCATGGGTTTATGTAATAAAAGGGGTGTAGAAACTCGTAAAAAACGAGCGGTAAACCTGTTGGGGGGGTTGCTGGTTCTCCGCCATTACAATCAAATATTATAAGGCACCGCTACAGATTTAAGCCAAATTATTTATGCAGGGTTCTTATGTTGTTTTGATGCGCCATGTCGAAAAACACGCTCCTAAGTGGCGGCGGGGTCATCGCCATTGGCGTGTTGCTGACGCTCATCGTCCTCCTAGAGAGTCTACCATCCTGCCCTTGGAGCCCCTATTTCCTCGTCTACGCTTTCTTCGCCATAGCTATACCCCTATGGCTTAGGGCCTGTAAATTTGGAAGGCTCTCGGAGGTTCTGAGGAGGCACTGGAAGGTCTTCTTGGTGGTTCTCGTGGTTTCCTTCGTCTACGATGTTGGTGCAGACCTGCTCTACGGCTGGCTTATCAGTTCTATGGGTCTGGCTGGAAACCCACAATACGACTTTGGAGCCGCCTTGGAGGCCCTAGCGGCTGGAGCCGCCGTGAAGTTCGGCATTTCTAAGGGCATGGCCATGCTAATCTACGCCCTCTACATACTCATCTGGGCCCCAATAGGCGAAGAACTCTTCTACAGGGGCTACATGTATGGCGTCCTGCAAGACCGCTACGGCGTCTACGCATCAGCCATCATTTCCACAGTCTTCTTCAGCATCAGACACTTCACGCACTTCTTCTTCCTAACCCCGAATGTCCCAGTAATTCCAGGCCTGTGGTGGGCTCTAAGCGTCTTCCCCTTCGGGCTACTCATGGTCTACGCCTACAGGAAGACCGACAGCCTCCACATACCGATAATCATACACTTCCTAACCAACATCGTAGACGCACTCGCCGCCTAACAACCCTTAAGCAAGGGAAATCCCAAGCTCGTTCATGGCGTGCTCGACCTCCTCCAGCGTCGGGAGGGATGTTGAGGAGCCCATCCTAGAGCAGGTTATGGATGACGCCACCTGACCAATCTTTATGGCTTTTTCTAGGCTTAGGCCCTCGAGGAGCCCCTTAATTAGGCCAGCTGTGAAGGAGTCTCCTGCGGCTGTGGCGTCAACCAACCTGAACCTCCTTTTAAGCTCCTCGGGGACCGGGAACTCCTGTTCAGAGCCTTCTTGGTAGACTTTGCATCCCCGATCTCCAAGGGTTATGATGATGCATTCTGGGCCATAATCTAGGAGCTGTGCTGGCTGCGTCAGCTCTTCTTTCGTGTGGTTTCTTAGTGCCTGCCAGCCGAGCTCATTCATAATGAATATGTCTACGTTCTCCAGCACAGGCCTGAGCCTCTCTAGGCCGAGCCTCATGTATGGGCCTCCAGGCCTATAAACTAGCTTTTTACCAAGCTTTTTGGCTGTTCTCGCAATGACTTCGGCAACCTCAACAAAAACCTCACCCAAATAGACGAGGCTGCACTCCTCCAGCGGAGCTAGGCTCGCCTCCTCAGGCTTGTTAGGAGACAAAGCACAGCTTTCGGTTGCAACTATCAGGAGCTTCCTCCTCCCCTCTCTGTCCATGAGTATGAGGGTTTTAGGCGTGTCTGCATCAGAAACTACGACATTCGACACATCCACACCGTTTTCTATCAGGTTTCTCAGTGCTACGGCGGCGGCTGTGTCGCTCCCTATCCTTGCGATGAACGCAACTGGAACGCCTAGCCTCGCTAGTGCGACCGCCACGTTTGCACCCATCCCACCCTGCATCTGCCTGACCGACTTGACGTAGACGCCCTCCCCGAGGCGTGGGAACTCCTCCAAAACTCCATAAATGTCCAGTGCGAGGCACCCATAGACCACGACCCTCGGTTTGTGCTTCGGGGATTCACGTATCATCTCCCGAAGAAGAGACTCGTTCAATGATGTGCTAAGGTCTTCTAGGCTTAGGCCCAGCTGTCTGCAGGCCTCGGCAACGCTTGGTATGTATAGTTGGAAAAGCTCCTTCACGGCTGATTTCGCCAAGCTCTGCGGAACCTCGTCTGGATGCCTGACAAAAAGTATCAGCCAGCGCCCGAGAGGCGTAGGCACATACCACTTCACCCTAACCTTTCTGCCATTTACATCCACGAATTCTAGGCCCTCTTTAAGTAGGCCAGCGTCCACCATTCGCTTAAGAAGCCTGATTATAGACTTGTTGGAGAAGGGGAGCGTGGATATTAGCTCTTTCTGGTAGGTCTTCTCGTCTATCTTCAAATTCCTGATTATGTCCAGCCCAACCCTAGACATGAGGACACGCCATATCGCCCTACGCTTATCAACCTCCAGAGGGAAGGGGAGCACGTAGGGCCATATCCTCTCCACATCCAATGGGAAGGCTCCCACCCCTTATAAAGCCTACACAAGAAAAATATATGTGGGCGACCACCGCCCCTCAACACCCGTTAGCAGCATCATACCCCAGCTGGCATGCATCGGGCCTCCAAGAC
>QMYG01000001.1 GCA_003662535.1 Candidatus Bathyarchaeota archaeon | reverse complement strand
GTGATTACGCCTCTCCTGTCGTAGTCTACGTTGGCTGGGTTTTTCACTACACGTAGTATTTCTGCGAGCTGGGACTTCCCTGTTTCTGGGTCTGAGACTACGGCCTTGTTTGTGCTGAAAACCCTGACCTTTATGTTTCCTCCTTACGCCTGTCTACCTTACGCTTGTCCGGCCCTAGGACTGTTTCTGTGGGGAAGGAGCCCATCTCGTATTTGCGTTTCTTCCTGTAGGGGCGTCTACGCCCACCCGTCCTCTTACGCTTATGCAGGTCCCAATGGCAGACCGACAAGGCTCACCCGCCAACCAAAAACACGCAGACAAAAATTTAAACATGCAGGTTCCGCCAAGCGATAGGCCTATTGCCGAGGCTCACCAAAAAATAACGGGGGTTGGTGTTGGCTGAGGAAGAGGTAATCAAGCTTGTGCACGGAGCTGGAGGCGCAGCGATGACGGAGCTGCTGGAGAAGATTTTTCTCCCAAGCTTCACGCTGAGGCAGGCCCTAGACGGCGTGTCCCTAGACGCCATGGACGACGGTGCCTCGATAAAGCTGGGGAAAAGCGAACTGGTGCTGACCATAGACGGCCACACGGTGGACCCGCTTTTCTTTCCCGGCGGGGACATCGGGCGCCTAGCCATCTCTGGGACTGTGAATGACCTCGCCGTCATGGGCGCCAGGCCGGTCGCAATACTGGACGCAATCATCGTCGAGGAGGGCTTCCCAATAAAAGACCTGAAACGCATAATCCGCTCCATGGACGAAACGGCGAAAGAAGCCAACGTAGCAATAATATCGGGAGACTTCAAGTGCATGCCCAGAGGCCACGTAGACGGCATGGTAATCGCAACCTGCGGAGTAGGCATAGTCGAGTACGGAAAACCAATACTGGACAGCGGGGCAAAACCCGGAGACAGAATAATCGTCACAGGCACTGTTGGAGACCACGGGGTGGCTCTTCTAGCTACGAGGGAGGGCTTAGGCTTCGAGGCTGAATTGAAGTCCGACGTGGCCCCCGTCTGGGAGACCGTTCAGGCGATGCTCAGCGTTGGCGGCGTTCATGCGATGAAAGACCCGACTAGGGGCGGCCTCGCCTCTGCTCTGAACGAGATTGCTAGGAAGTCTGGCGTGAGCATCTGGCTTGAGGAGAGCCAGATTCCAGTCAGGGACTCTGTTAGGGCGGCTTCCGAAATGCTTGGGATAGACCCGCTCGAGGTAACCTGCGAGGGTAGGGTTGTGGCGGCTGTGGACGCTGACGTTGCGGCTGAAGTGGTGGAGGCCGCTAGGAGAACGAAGTATGGGAGGGACGCCTGCATCATAGGCACAGTCCGAGGAGAGAGGCCGGGCTACGTCTTCATGCGGACACTAGTCGGCGGAACAAGAATAGTTCAAATGCCCGTAGGTGAACCCATACCCAGAGTCTGTTGATGGGAGGGAAGTCTTCACGCCCATTAGTCTGCTTCGTAGGGTTGTGGAGAGAATTGAGGGGGTGGCTCCAGAAGCCATACCCTTCCCTTTCACTAGGCTCTATAACTTAATTGCGTGTCGCCTAGTGAAAGAGGAGCAGATTCACGAAATACTCCCTAGAGAAACCCTTACCCCTATGGCTTGAGCTAAAACTATATAAAATTTGAGGGTTTCCCCTCTATTTGGAGAGCTTCTCCACCAACTTGTGGAGCAGCCTGTCAATCTGCCTGTAGACCTGAGTGTAGGTGGCCGGGCTTAGGTAGGGGTCCGGTATCTCCCCCGTCTCCCCGACGTATTCTGTCAGCGTGTAGATTTTGTCCCAGCAGTGGGGGCACGTCCGAATTAGCTCCTCCTTCTGCCACCCCTCCATAGTTAAAACTAGGTCGGAAGCCTCGAGAAGCTTCCTCGTCACGATTCTCGGCGTGTGCTCTGCGAAGGTTACCCCGAATTCTCTGGCTGCTTTTCTCGCTTCTAGCGGCGTGTCTATGCCGGGCTCTATTCCAGCTGAGAGGGCCCTCCACTCTAGGCCTTTTTCCTCTGCCAGTTTGTTGAAGAGCTCTTCTGCGAAGGGGCTTCTGCAGGCGTTTCCTAGGCAGACGAAGAGGACTATTTTTCTTGCCAAGGCTCTAGCCCCCCTCTTTGTGTTTTTCTTTCTGGAGGTATGTTTGTATGTTCTCTGCTTTAAGTTTCTCCTGAAGTTGGCGTTTCATCCTTCTCGGCTCCTTGCTTAGGTTCAGGTATTCGGAGAAGAGCTCGGTTGTTCTTATAACTATTTTCCCCCTCTGGTTCTTCTCCCGTGTGATGAAGCCCAGTGCCTCGAGCATCTTCAAATGCTTGTAGGCGTGGCTCCCCCGAACCTTTATCACCCTCGACTGCAGGACGGGCTGCTTGAAGGCTATGTAGGCGAGGGTTCTCAGGGCGGCTTTGGACGGAAACTTCGGCATTAGTGGGCGGACACGGAGGGCGTAGCTGGGTTTAAGCTGAAGGACGAACCTCTCACCCTGAAGCTCCACGACTTCTAGGGCTCCGCCTCTGCGTCTATATTCCTTCACGAGGGTTCTGGCCAGCTTTAGCACCTCGTCCTTCGAGCTTTCGCCGAGGACTGATGCGAGTTCACGCCAGCTTAGCGGTCTACCTGTTGCGTAGAGCGCTGCCTCGACGAGTGCTAGGCGTTCATCAAAATCTGCCCCCAACCTTCAACCTCCAAGAGTTCGCTCCTATGGTTCGCCATAACTTATGGGCGAAGAGACACTTTACGCCTCCTCTTCTTCGCCGTATTCGACAGGCTCTAGAGATATGTATATTTCTCCGTCTACCTCGTATAGGTAGACTTTCTCCTTCTGGGCTAGGAAGAGCAGCGTGATGAAGAGCTTTACTGCCTCCAGCCACTCCATCCCCTGTAGGAGCGTGCTTAGGGGGATGCTTTCGCCCTGCGAAAGATTCACCAGCCTTTCATGGAGGTTTTCCATGCGCTTCTCTATCTCTAAGAGGAACTGCTTCGGGTCTGGGAGCAGCTCTACCGGCGGCGGCATCCACCTCACTGGCCTGCCTACACGCTGCTCCTTCTCTAGGGCTTCCCTAAGCTGGCCTACGAGCTGCTCCAGCTCTATGGAGACGAGCCCCCTCCTTAAAGGTAGACTTATGGGTGGTGGAACTTCATCCCTGACGGGTTCCTCTCGCCTCGGCTCCTCGAGTAGTAGGGCGGACTTCATGAGGTATATGGTGGCCGAGGAATGCAGAGCCACGCCTGAAGCCTTAAAATCCACACCCCCGTGCTTCTCCATCTCCTGCAAGAGCGAGGGCAGAAGGCTATAAAGTTTAATCTCCCAAGGCTCAACGCTCTTCAGGCGGTGAACGGCGAAAAGCACCTCCCAAGGAGGCTTGAGATAAAAGGGCTTCCTCGTTTTAGTCAACGCTTTCAGCCTCCTTTGGCAGTGGAACCACGTGGCTGCAGCCACGCTGGAAATACAGTCCATAAATCTTTCCCGCCTTCCTGACAAGCTCCGGTTTCAGGCTTATCACTATAAACTGAGACTTCTTGGACTCCTCGGAGAGCAGTTCTCCGAGCTTATCCACGTAGTAGGGGTCTAGGTGGGCGTCTATCTCGTCGAAGATGTAGAAGGACGAGGGCGTGAACTGCTGAAGGGCGAGAAGAAAGGCAACAGCCGTTACAGAACGCTCGCCCCCGCTCGCCCCGCTCACAGGCATTTCCGGCTTCCCCGGGAACTGGACGAGGATGTCCATGCCCCCGGAGAAGGGGTCGCTTGGGTTCTCCAGCTCTAAGCGTGCTTTGCCCTCTCCGGTTAGCTTCGTGAAGAGCTGTGAGAACCTCTTGTTCAGTTTGTTGAAGGCCTCTAGGAAGGCTTTGCGTTTTCTCTGCTCTATCTCTTCTATGAATTTCAGTATTGCATCCCTATCTCTTTCCAATTCGTTCAACTTGCTCGATATTCGCTTGTATCTGCTTACCTCCTCCTCGTAGCGTTTTAATGCGAGCTGATTTACGTTATTCTCTAGGTTTTTTCGCTCCTTTTTTAGGGCTTCTAGCTTGCTGTGGAGGTTTTTCAGGGGTTTCTCTGGAATTTCGATGGGGTCTTCGTAGCCTAGGCTTCTTAGGCTTGCGAGTTGGCGGTTCAGCGCTCCCTGAATATCCCCAAGGGTTATGCGGATTTCCTCTATCAGTCTACGTTGCTCCTCGTATTCGCCGTCTAGCTCCCTGAGCCTAGACCTCACCTCCTCAATCTGCGCCGTCAGGGACTTCTCCAACTCCTGAGCCCCTGAAAGCTTCGAAGACAGTTCTTCAGCAGCCTCCCTCAGCTCACGGAGCCTCTCCTCGGCTTCCGCCTTCTCGGACAAAGCCTTCTCCATCTCCTCCCTAAACTCTAAAATTTTCTGGTCTATCCGAGGAATCTCCCTCTTTAGTGCCTGTATTTCTGGCTCTAAGACGTTTTCCAGCTGTAGTTTTAGGCTCTCTTCCCTCGCCTTTACCTGATTTAGGCGTGCCTGTAGAGTCCTCAGTTCCTCGTTTGCTTTTCTGGCCTGCTCTTGTAAGTTGTGTAGTCTTTGCGGGTTTAGGGCCTCCTGCATCTCGCTCAGTCTACGCTGTTCCCTCCCAAGCTCCTCTAGGAGGGGCTGAACCCTCGCTTGGGCTGAACGCTCCACCTCCGCAAGTCTGCTTAGGCGCTCCCGCAGTATTTCCAGCCTCAGCTGCGACTCCCCCAATGCGTTTTTCGCTATTCTCAAGCTCAGAAGGAGTCTCTCTGGAACCTGAGGTTGGGCTTTTTGCTCACGGAAGGCCTCCCTCAGCATGCCTGATAGCTGGGTTAATATCTGCACGTGCCACTGGTGGTCTCCCATCCACCTCCTCGTGTAGAGCTTTGAGGCTCTGGCGTACATGAGTCCGAGCTGTGCGGAGACGAGCCCTGAATAAAGCTCCTTTATGCGTCTACCAAGCTTTAGGGCTTCTTCCACGCTTATGCTCTGGCGGTCAATCAGCTCCCTCAGGGCAGAGTTCAAAGACTCAGCACGTGATTCAGCCTCCTGAAGCTTCTCCTCAAGTTCGTCTCTTTCGCTTTTGAGCTTCTCTAGCTCGGCTTTCTTCTGGTTGAGGTCTGCGATTAGTGTTTTTAGCCTCCTCGCTTTCCTTTCCCTCTCCTCGTTTAGTTCCTCTATGCGTTTTAGGCTGTTCCTCACGATGTAGTTTAGGTTGTTCAGCTTCGACTCCAGTCTACCTATCTGCATCTTCACCTCTGGAAGCCTGTCCCCTCCGCCCTTCATCGCCTCCATCCTGATTTTCTCCCTTTCTTCCTCAAGCCGCTGTATCTGTTGCTCCAGCTCTCTTCGTCTCTGAAGGAACTGTTCCAGCTTCTCTTCCTCCGCCCTCAGCTTCTCAGTTAAGACCCGCATCGTGCTTCGCAGTTCATCCATCACGATGGATATTTCTAGGGCTTTTAGACTCCTATACTCCTTGTCGATAAGCCTATACCGCAAAAGGTCGTTTCTTTCACGCTCGAGCTCCCAGAGTCTACGCCTAATCTCCTCAGAACGTCCTAAAGCGTCCTTTAGGGCGGCGTCGGCCCTGCGAAGCTTCTCCTCCGCTTCGGCCTTTTGGGCGTCATATTGCGAGATGCCGATAATGTCCTCTAGGATTTTCCGCCTCTCGTTCGGTGATATCGTGGTTAGGTGTGTTATGGTGCCCTGAGCAACTATGTTGCTGCCTGATGGCCCTATCCCAGCCACAGAAAGTAGGTTTAAAAGCTCAAAGCGTTGGATTCGTCTACCATTTAAGCGAAAAACCGACTCCCCGTTCCTGTCTATCTCCCTAGATATTGTTATTATTTTCGAGTCTATTGGTATGCTTCTGTCGGAGTTGTCGAACTGTATGATTACCTCTGCCTTTCTTGCTCCGTTTCTCACGAGTTTTGTGAGGCGTTCTGCTCTTAGCTTTTTTGCGCTTAGTTCTCCTAGTCCGAAGAGTATTGCGTCTATTATGTTTGATTTTCCGCTTCCGTTCGGCCCTGTTAGGGCTGTGAATCCGCTGTCTAGCTTTATTACGGTCGTTTTTTGCCCAAAGCTCTTGAAGTTTCTCAGCCTGACTTCCCTGATGCGTGGCATGGAACCAACCACAAGCCCGCTTTCCTGCGACGTATTCAAGCATTAAAGTAGGATTTTCATCCTATAATGCTTTTCACGTATCTAAGCGCCTGAGACGGCTCCAACACCTGAGCCCTCAACTCCCTTAAAACCCTGCCTATACTGACGTATCTGAAGTGGTGGTGCCTCTTGTGCAGAGACCGGAGTAATGGGCAGCCGTAAACGAGCCTAGAACCCGGATGCCCCGCTCTCTTAGACGCCAAAATGGTGTCCGTTTTCGTCAGGCTTAGGGCCGCTGCAACGTTGAATCTGACGAGGCCCTTTTCAACCATGTATATGGAGTATCTTCCCGTTGGGAGTAGGTCTCCGAATCCAACTATGGGAATGTGGTTTTCTTTGCAGAATTTCATGACCAAGTGTTCTATTTGGCAGTGGCAGTCCTTACATGGGTGTTTTCTCCCCTCTACGGCTGAGCTCAGGATTTCGTTGAAGATTTCTGTTTTTGGTTTGAGGTATTTGTGTGGTATGTTGAGGTTTTTGGTGGTTTCCTCTATTATTCGCTTCGTGTGCGGGGGTATCATCCACCCTCCAGCGTCTACCGTTACGGCTATGGGGTTTAGTCCAGCCAGCTTAGCGATTAGTAGGCTTGCGGTGCTGTCTACCCCGCCTGAGTAGGCGACGGCTATCCCGTGGTAGGGGAGCTCCCACATCCGAAGCCACCTTCTCTCAGGATACTTCAGCTCGTTCCTAAGCATGGGCAAAATCCTGTCCCTGACGATTTCCTTTGCTTCTCCGTCTACCTCAGATAGGAGCTTCTTAGCCGCCTTCAACGCTAGAGCCACACGGAAACGCTTGATCATTATCTGGGTTTGGGAGCGGGCCGCCACCCTCCCGATGCCTAGCCGGTCCCTCACAGTTTTTAGCACCCTGCCTCCAGGCCCGAGGAGCGCCGCCTTGTCTGGCCTGTCAGCCGTTATGATGAGCATAGAGTCGTCCTCGGGGCTGTAGCGAATGCGTAGTATCTCCGGCTGGACTAGGCTGAACAGCTTAAGGTCTTTCCTGACCTCAGCCACAAACCTTGAAATTTCCTCAGGCGTATACAATCCTCAGCAACTCCTGCACCGAGGTGAATTAATTGCGGCTGAGGCGTTTAAGGGATTCCATGCAGAAGAACGGCATAGACGCAGCTCTGATAACACGAGAACCAAACATACTATATTTCACGGGTTTTCGTGGAGGCACCTACCTACTTGTCCCACTGGACGAAGAGCCAACACTCTACGTGTATGGGGTGGACTATGAAGCAGCTAGGGAAGAGCTAAGCAGCATAGACATAAAACTGCTAAGATACGAGGACGACCCAAACAAGATTATTTCGGAGAAGGTGGCGGAGCTTGGGTGTAGAAGCGTCGGATTCGACTTCTTAGACGCAAAAACATACGAAAAACTTGGGAAATTGTTGGGCACGGCTGCGGAGCTTAGGGAGGTAGACGAAGTTGTCTGGAGCCTGCGGACTGTGAAGGACGAGGAAGAGCTAAAGCTGATGGCTGAGGCCGCCCACCTCACGGAGCTTGGGCTGGAGGCCGCCCTCGAGGCCTTGAGGCCGGGCGTCAGGGAGTATGAGGTTGCAGCAGAAGCCGAATACGCCATGAGGAGGAACGGAGCAGAAGGCCCAGCCTTCGAGACAATCGTGGCTTCAGGCCCGAGGTCTGCCTATCCACACGGCTGGTCGAGCGACAGGACTATCCGTGAGGGAGACCTCGTAATAATAGATTTGGGTGCAAAGCACGCTGGATACTGCTCAGACCTGACAAGAACCTATGTGGTTGGAAAACCCACAGAGAAACAGTTGCGGCTTTACGAGGCTGTGAGGGAGGCACAAGAAAAAGCCCTAAAGGCCGTGAGAGCTGGTGTGGAAGCTGGGGAGGTAGACGCAGAAGCAAGAAAAACCCTAGAAACGCATGGGCTGGCAAAATACTTCGTTCACGGCCTAGGACACGGAGTAGGACTAGAAATACATGAACCCCCGAGGCTAAACCAAGCAAGCAAGGCCAAACTCAAGGCTGGAAACGTGATAACCATAGAGCCGGGCGTGTATATTCCCGGCTACGGGGGGATACGCATAGAAGACACAGTGCTGGTGATGGAGGAGGGAGCGGAAAGGCTGACGAAGGCTGGTTATGGCTTGTCCGTTGCTTAGCGTCCAAACCTCCTGTGCCTCTGCTGGTAAGTCCTAATCGCCCTGAGGAGGTCTATCTTCCTGAAATCAGGCCAGTAGACGTCTAGGAAGTAGAGTTCGCTGTAGGCGCACTGCCACAGCAGGAAGCCGCTTAGGCGCTCCTCGCCCGAAGTCCTTATTATCAGGTCTGGGTCTTGCTTCGGAAGGTGCGCCGTATAAAGGAAGCTCTCGAAAACATGCTCGTCTATGTCTTCAGGCTCTAGTTTTCCACACTTTACAGCCTCAGCTATCTTCCTAGCGGCGTCTACGATTTCAGCCCTTCCGCCATAGGCGATGGCGATGTTCAAAAACCTCTTGTTATAGTGCTTTGTGCGCTTCTCCAAATATCTAACGGCCTCCTGAACATCCTCCGGAAGGGAACCAACCCTACCTATCGCTTTCACCTTGACCTGATACCTGTGAATGTCCTCGTTTTCAGCTGCCTCCCTAAGCTTCTGCTTCAGTATGTTCATTAGGGCCCTGAGTTCGTGCTTAGGCCTCCTAAAGTTCTCGGTTGAAAGTGCATAGAGTGTGATGGATTTCACGCCTAGCTCCAAGCACCACCTCAGGAATTCCTTAACCTTCTTAGCCCCGTATTCGTGGCCAATCCAAGGGTTTAGCGACCTCATCCTCGCCCATCTCCTGTTTCCGTCCAGAATCACTGCTATGTGTTCGGGCATTGCGCCCTGCATGACCTGTTGTTGGAGCATCCTCTCGTAAAAGCGGTAGACGCCGATTTTCGACAGGAGCCACTCTATCCTCGAAAGCCTGTATTTGCTTAGAAAGTAGGCGAACCTATCTATTAGGAGTCTCGCCGCCGAGGCCAGCATCCTTAAGCACCCTACTGCAGGGGCAGTGCCGCTCTTGTGGTAGTCTCCAGACGGTATCACTTAAGATTTGCTGGATTACGGGGCTAACCCTACTTGCTACATCAAACACCTCCTTAACGGTCAGGCGGGCCTGCATTCCAGCAGCCATGTTGGAGACGAAGCACACAGTTGCATAGCAGATTTCGAGCTCCCTAGCGAGGAAGGCCTCGGGAGCCGCAGTCATGCCGACGATGTCGCACCCAAGCCTCCTAAACATCTCTATCTCGGCTGGAGTCTCGAACCTCGGGCCTTCCGTGCAGACGAGAACACCCCTCTCATGAACCTTAACTGGGTGCTTTCTCGCTTCTTCTATCAGTATGGCCCTAACCTCGGGGCAGAAGGGCTGTGAAACGTCTATGTGCACTACGGGTTCACCCTCGTAGAAGGTAGACTGCCTAGACTTCGTGAAGTCTATTATGTCGTGTGGTATGACGAGGTCTCCTGGCCTGAAGTCAGGGTTTATCGCCCCGACTGCGTTGGTTGCGAGGATACGCTTAACCCCCAGCGTGTGTAGGGCGTAGATGTTCGCCCTGTAGTTCACCCTGTGCGGCGGCTTTTCGTGCCTCAGCCCGTGCCTTGAGAGGAAGGCAACACTCCTCCCACGAATCTCCCCCACGAGGATTGGCGGGGGGATGCCGTAGGGTGTTCCTATGCGCAGCCACTCCCCATGCTCTATGAGGGATTCAAAGCCGGTCCCGCCTATAATTGCGATTTCAGCTTTCAACAGCTTCTCCCTCGAAGAACCTCCTATACCGCTGACGCACAGAATTCAATAGTATTATCGAAGCCGATATAAGCGATATGCCAAGAGTAATCGAAATCATCAACCCGGTGTATGGCAGAGAAGGATTGATGAAGAGCAGTGCCGCCTCCTGAAGAACCTTCTGGAACCAAGCACAGGCGATGAGGCTCACGATGCCATACCAGAAGTGCTGGCTTCTAAGCAGCAGCCAATGGATGGTCTTCCCGAGTATGAGGAGGCAGACACCAGCAACAATCAGTATGGAAGACCTGAGCAGGAAAAGCCCAGTAAGCTTTGGGAGGAGAAGCGCCCAAGGCGTCCCTGCTGGAATTATGGTTGATGGGAGCACGTAGCTGTAGATGTATGAGGCCCCCTGATAAACCCCAACTATGACTGTTAAACCGCCAGCTAGGTAGAGGAAGTTGCTCATGCTCCTCGTCGGATGTGCGACTGGGAGTCTCCTACGAGGTAGACGCCTAAAAAGCCTCTCGAGCTTGAAGCCCTTAATCACCAATGCTGCACCAAACAACACTAGGAAAGTTATCCATCCATAGAGGAGCAGATTCAAATACCACAAGACAGCCAAAACTAGCATAAAAACTCCGGGAATCCCCAGAAACAGCTTTGAGTATCTCGGGTCCTCCACGAGCATCTTCGCATACCTCGAGAAGAGGGCGGCGGTCTCCTCAATCGACCTGCTATGCTTCACAACAATACGCCTAACAGAAGTAACTGGTATTCTTGAGTGGATTAGTGGGTAGATGTCCTCGTCTGAGTATCCGTCAGTGACTAGGATTACGCCGTCTGCTGGGAATAGCTCCTGCACCTTCGCCAGTTCTTCGGCGACCTTTCTGTCTGCTTCTATGCCTCCGACCTCCGAGCCTGCGATTGTTGCGACCTCGTAGTCCTCATAGGGGCTGGCGCTTTCCCTTAGGCGCTCATAGAGCCTCACAGCCTCGAACATCGCATTCGCATCAGCCTCCTCCGGGTCGCTCATGGCGAGGGTTGTTGCGGCTTCTAGGTTTGCGTCCTTCCCGACGATGGGAGTCTTTATCCCAGCCTTCACGCCTAAGTCGTTATCCCTGTCTACGCAGAGTATCAGCGTCCGCCTAACCCTCCTCTCTTCAGCAGACAATAAATTCTATCCCCCTTTAACACGCAGACTAACTGTATATATGGCTAATCTAAACTAAAAAATTTGCTGACCAAAAATTACTGAATTCAAAAATTGGGGAAGATGGGAGGCTATTTGGTGGTAACTTCCTTAACTCGGACTGCTAGGGCGTTTATTACTTCATCCACAACCATAGAGGCGGCTAATACGTCGCCAACCACGTCTAGGGTCTTTACAGGTTCTGCCAGTAGTGCGGTGTTTAGCAGGGTTTCGAGGCCCATATCCGTGCTGAGCATGTCATGCTTCATGAGCATCAAAATTCTCTTGGCGCTGGTTGCGGTAACAGCCTCAACATTCTTTGTTTCTAGGAGGAGGTCGAGGAGGGCTTCAGCTAGCCTATCTCTATACTCTTCTGGTATGAGCCTAACAATGTCTTTAAGCCCACTTGACACGGGGAGTCCCTCCGCTCCAAGCTGAGGTATATACATACTGTATATATAATATTTACGCAGAGAAAGCGAACCCTCTGGAGAGCTGAGCTAAAAATTTTTATCTAAGCTGTAGCAAAAGAAGGCGGAATAATGCTAATCACCGCAGTCAGTCCTTGCTCTGAACCTGCTCTAATGCCTTGTCTATGGCGACTTCGGCTATGTCTGTTCCGTAGTCTGCGATTCTTTCTATGCTATCTAGGATGTCGTTTAGGCAGAGGTTCACCCTCTCCTTTGTGCCGAAAATAATGCATCCCTCACTCTGCATGTTTGAGGCCGCCTCTTGACATAGGGTGATGATTCTGTGCTCAAAGAGCTTTCTTGCGTTTGTTTTTAGCTCTTTTAGCTCTTCTCTTAGGTTTATGGCGTGATTTGCCAGCTTTACATCGCCCATGAAGAAGGCTGTGATTGCGTTTTGGTAGACTTTGAAGGCTATGTTCGCCGCAGATAGGATTAGCTCCGTTATTTCTTGGGGAATCTCCTCCTCCCCAATCTCTATCACATCGCCGGCAATTAGCTTAGCGTGGTCTGCAATATGCTCAATCCTCTGCATAACAAGCATATAATCTATACATTCTATTGGAGAAATTTCCAAAGCATCCCTAAGAGACTTGTCTACGAGGGAGCAGCGAAGCTGCTTCATTATGAGGAAATAAAATTGGTTCACATCCTCGTCCAGATTCAGAACGGAATTGGCTAAATCTAAATCTCTGCGTTCAAAAGCTTTAATAGCATCCCTAAACATGGAGGAAGTAATTAAATGGGCCCTGTGTATGCCCTTATGTATGTCGAGTTCAGAAAGCTCCAACAGATTTTGAATGATTATCTCGCTGGAGCTGGCCTCGACTATTTGGAGGCCTGTAAGCTTCCTAAGCCTGTTTCTCAGCTCCATCTGCTGTTCAGAATTAAAAAATTTCTCAGCCTTAACCTTAATTACCGAATAGTTGTTTAAGTATGCGGCAATTAGCTGCCTCTCAAGTAAACCTTTTTCTGTTTGGGGGTTTACCTTAATTTCTATTGTTTCTGGCTTTTTCTCTATCGGTGTTCGTGGATACATGACCAAGGAGCCGTCTTCCTGCATTACGAAGATTATTTTGTCACCCTTCTTTATGTTGTGCATGTCTACCCATCTTTTTGGCAAAGCCACTACACGGGACGACTTCCCAAGCACCATAACTTTTCTCGCTTCCATACTCCTACCCAATATATATAACCTATAAAATATATATATGACTTGCGCCCTAACTACATAATCCGGTGAAGTCCTTGATGAGATTTGGAATCGAGTTTGTACCCGACACAGCCTTCTGGCAGACCGTTGGGCACGGCATTCTGTCAGAGAAGTATGGCTTCGACTTCATCTGGATAACAGACCACTTCAACAACAGAAATGTCTACGTCATTCTTTCGCTAATCGCAAATTACACAGACAGAGTCTACCTAGGGCCTGGCGTAACTAATCCTTATCTCACCCACCCAGCCTTCATCGCATCGAGCATCGCATCTTTGGATAGGGTTTCTGGTGGAAGAGCCGTAGTTGGGCTTGGCGCTGGAGACCGTGTTACTCTTGGCTATTTGGGTGTGGAGCGGAAAAAGCCTTTGAGGGCTATAAGGGAGTGCGTTGAGATTCTTAGGGCTTTCTTCCGGGGAGAGCGTGTGAGCTATCAGGGCGAAATCTTCAATGTGCAGAGTGCCTCCATCAGCTATAAGCCTTTGAGGAAAATCCCCATCTATATTGGCGCTCAGGGCCCGAAAATGCTTGCCTTGGCGGCTGAAATCGGGGACGGAATCCTAATTAATGCTTCACATCCGATTGACTTCAGGTTTGCGATGGAGCATATAAAGAAGGGGCTGGAGCGTGCTGGAAAACGCAAAGAGGACATAGATATAGCCGCCTACACGAGCTTTTCCGTTGATGAAAATCCGGAAAAGGCTAGGAAGGCGGCAATACCTGTGGTGGCCTTCATAACGGCTGGAAGCCCGAAGATAGTGTTAGAACGGCACGACATACCTGAGGAAGCGGCTGAAAGCATAAGGGAAGCCTTGAAAGCGGGCAAATTTAAGGAGGCTTTCAGCCAAGTTACGGACGACATGATTGAGGCCTTCACCATCTACGGGACTCCCGAGGACTGCGTTAAGAAGGTTGAGGAGTTGGTAGACATTGGCATAACTCAGTTGGTGGTGGGCTCCCCCATAGGTAAGAGGAAGCGAAAAGCGATGAAACTAATCAGCGAGCACGTGATTCCTAAGCTAAAGGAAGAGTTCAGGGGGTAGTTCAGCCACTTCAGCGCCCTCTCCGGGCTTAACAGCGAGCGTAAGCGCCCTAGTATTTATTAATTCTCCATCTTGATAGTGTTCAATGAGCAGGTTTAGGCGGTATATTTTGCCCTGCTCACTCTCTATCGTCTCTATGGACTTTACTATTCTGAAGTGGTGGCCTGGCAGACCGTGCACGCCGAACTCGTGATACTTCAATACGGGGGTTTCCATCAGGCCCACCACCGTTTTTATATCTCATAATTACCTGATATAAACTTATAGCATATTCACTATATATGACTATAGAATGTATATGTTGAATATATATGGCAAGTATCGGGTTTAGCCTCTCTTCTTTGCGCTGACTATGGAGATTACGTCTCCGTCTTTTAGGACGTAGTTTTCACCTATGCGTCTCTTGTTTTTTGCGTCTATTGCGTAGATGAAGGTTTCTCCGAGTTCTGTGTGTATCATGTATGCGAGTTCCCTCGCCGTCGTCCCCTTCGGCACAACGTAGGCGTCTGGCAGGACACGGCCCTCGTGGTCGCTTAGCTTTTCCACGTTTTCTACCGGGTAGACTACTATGGCGTTTAGGAGCTTGAAGTAGGCGGCGTTTATTGCGTCCTGAACGCCAGTTGAGCCGTATTTTCGCAGGATACGCTCCCTAATAGTCTCTAAGCCCTCCAGCTGCTGCTTCGTCATTTCCTCAGGCTTTAAGACCTCGAAGTCGGGGTCGCCGGGCACATACTTTATTAGGCCTTTTTCTGCGGCTCTGCGTAGTGCTAGCTCTGCCACTGCGCAGCAGGGTATCACCGTATAGCCTAGTGCCATGAGCCTCTCTAGGTTTCTTTCGGCTTCTGGAATGTCTATTTTGTTTGCGGCTATGAGCATCGGCTTAGATATTCTCCTCAGTTCGTGGGCGAACCTTTTCAGGTCTTCGTCGCTCCATTTTCCCGGCCTGTTCTCGTCTAGCTCCGTCTTTTTCAGGGCTTCTATGATGTGGCTTCTGCGTATGGCCAGGCCGCTTAGGCGTGTGGTTAGTGCGTCTACCAGCTTTGCGGTTCCAGCCTCCACGCTCCTAGCGAGCTTCTGCCAATCACGCTTCAAAATCTGAACAAGCCACATCGCAATCTCCACCTCCAAGAACTTCACATCCTCAAGAGGGTCGTGGCTCCCCGGCTCGCAGGGCCTCCCCTCTAGGTCTGTTGAGCCTGATGCGTCTACCACGTGAATGAGGGCGTCTGCACGCCTAATCTCGTCGAGGAACTGGTTTCCTAGGCCTCTCCCCTGCCACGCCCCGGGAACGAGGCCCGCACAGTCCACAAGCTCCACAGGAATGAGCCTAATCCCGTCTATGCACGCAGAATTGACGGGGTTATCCTGAACTCCGAACTCCCTGCAGACGCAGGGCTTGCGGAGATAGGCGACACCCCGATTCGGCTTAATCGTCGTGAAGGGATAGTTGGCGATCTCGACGTGCGCAAGCGTGGCCGCACTAAAGAATGTGCTTTTCCCCACGTTCGGCTTTCCAACAACACCAACCAGCATGCCAACCAACCTAAACAAAACTTCAACCAGCACAATTATAAATTTGAATAAAGCTTCGCCTCAGCTTCGCAGTCAGCATAACTGCTTTTAAGGCTTGCACCTAGTTTTCTTGCGGTGATTACGTTTGCTGGTTATCGCCGGGCCTGCCTCCACAGAACTCGGCAACCGAGTGGCTAGCCTGCTGGGCGTAGACGTGGTAGACGTTTTCCACAAGGTCTTTCCCGACGGGGAAACCTACGTGCGGATCGAGGGAAACGTAGACGGGGAAACAGTCGCCATAGTGCAGACTCTAGCCCCACCACAGGACACAAACCTGCTTCAACTTCTGCTCCTAGCCGACGCGGCCAAGGACCTTGGCGCTAGGCGTGTGATAGCGGTTGTGCCCTACCTCGCCTATGCAAGGCAGGATAAGCGTTTCCTGCCGGGGGAAGCCATCAGCATAAACACGGTGATTAAGCTCATTGAGGCGGCTGGAGTGGACCGGCTAATAACTGTGAATATCCACGAACTCGACATACTGGAGCGTTTCAAGATACAGGCAGAAAACCTCTCAGCCATGAAGCTGCTCGCCCAACACTTCCTAGAAAAAGGCCTAAAAGGAGCCTTCGCCCTAGCCCCAGACCAGGGCGCACTAATACACGCAAAGGAGGCGGACGAGGTTCTCGGCGGCGGACACGGCTGGATACACAAGGAAAGAGACAGAATCACAGGCGAAATCCGTGTCAGCGTCGAGGAATCCTTCGACGTAAGCGGGAGGGATGTCCTGATTATCGATGATATCATCAGCACTGGGGGGACTGTTGCGGCTGCCGCTAGAATCGCCCGTGAGCAGGGTGCTAGGCGTGTCTATGCGGCTTGTGCGCACCCCCTGCTCGTTGGGAATGCACGACAGAGAATCTCCGAGGCTGGATGCCTAGAAATCGTCGGCACCGACTGCATTCCCTGCCCGGAGGCCGTGGTCTCCGTGGCGCCGATAATCGCCGAGGCCCTCAAGAATGAACTTTAATCAAGGAAGTAAACAAAAACTATTCTTTTTGGTTTCTGGGGAACACCCAACACTTCCAAAGGCCGAGCTGAGGGCGATTCTCGAGTCAGAACACATAAGCTTTAAGGAGCTTGACGGTGCCCCTCAGGTTGTTAGGCTTTTGGTAGACTCGGGCTGTGTTGATGCTGTTGTTAGGCGTTCGGCTTTCGTTCGTGTCTGTTGCCTCGAGCTTTTTACCTGCCCCGCAGATTTTGACACCATACTGCGCTGTGCTAGGGAGGTAGACTATGGCGCTTTTCTCAGGGCTGGGATGAGCTTTGCCGTCAGGGTTCGGCGTGTTCGTGGCTCCTGCCAGCAGATAGACAGCCTAGAGCTGGAGCGCAGGCTCGGAGACGCCATACCCTACAAGGGGGTAGACTTGGTCAGGCCCGACAGGCTGTTTTTCGGGGTTCTCTCAGACAACCTCTTTTTCTTTGGGCTTAAACTTGCAGAAATAAGGCCAGGAGTCTTCGTTGAGAGGAGGCCCAGCCGAAGACCCTTCTTCCACCCAACACCCATGCCTGCGAAACTAGCGAGATGCATGGTGAACCTGACAAGGCCAGAGCCAGAAAACCTAATTTTCGACCCGTTCTGCGGAACAGGCAGCCTACTTTTAGAGGCGGGGCTCATGGGATACCAAACAATAGGAGCAGACATTCAGAGGCACATGATTCTAGGAGCAAGGCTAAACCTCACCCACTACGGAGTAGAGCCC